>NZ_RZOF01000109.1:0-16844 GCF_003998955.1 Mesorhizobium sp. M4B.F.Ca.ET.017.02.2.1
GCATAGAAGGTCGCCGACAGCCCGCCGGCGAGCAGGCCGGCGACCGCGCCCGCCAGCACCGGCCGCGTCGGGGCGCCATGGCGCAGCACCCAAAGAAAGACGGCGAGCGGCCCGAGGCCGATCAGCGGGATGAACGCCATGCAGATCATCATGTTGGAGCCGACCAGTCGCGTGCCCCATTCGGCGCGGGGCACCGCGAAAAGCTCGAGGATCACCGCCACGCCCACCAATGCCGGCGCGAGCGCCATCCAGGCCGTTGCCCTGGCCGTCGGCGCGCCGGGGCTCGACAGCGCCCTGATCAGGCCAAACGCGCTGACGCCGAGCGCGATGGTGAAGACGAATTTGGACAGGAAACGCATCGTGTGCATAGCGACCATGAGGTCAGGACGCGGGCCGATGGTCAGCCAGAACACGGCGGCCGCGACCACCGCCGCCACGGCGACGGCCATCCGCCAGGCGGAGCCGAGCGGCATCGCATTGCTGCGGACGTCGGCGTCGAGCGCCTTGATGAGATCCTCGGTCCTCATGTCACTCCCGCCCGAAGCGTTTGGCGATGGCGGCAAGGCCGCGATGCAGCGACACCCTGACCGCCGTCTCCGTGATGCCGAACTTCGCCGCCGTCTCGCCGATCGAGCGGCCCTCGACCGACACCGACGAGACCACCGAACGCTGTGCCGGCGGCAGGCTCTCCAGCACCCGGTTGATGTCGCGTTCGCTCACCGTCTCCGTTTCCGGCTCGGCGAAGGTCTCTGCGATCTCGTCGATCTCGACCTCGATGCGCCGCCCGCGCCGCCGGAAGGCGTCGATCAGCTTGAAGCGCGCAATGGCGTAGATCCATGGCAGCACCGGCGCGTCCTGGCGCCAGGTATGCCGTTTGACGTGAATGGCCAGCAAGGTTTCCTGCACGACATCCTCGGGGTCGACCCCGCCCTGAACGATCTTGCGCCGGGCAAAGCCGCGCACGAGAGCGGCCGTCCGCGTCAGAAAGTCGGCGTAAGCCCTTTCGTCTCCCGCGATCGCGGCCTTGAGCAACCGGGAAAGCTCGGCCTCGTTGTTGCCGGTCACAAGAGTTTTCTCCCCCGATGTTCGCGCCTCGGCGCTGATTTGTTACGTGGCCGAAGAAATAATGTCCAAGCCAAAGTGCCGCAAAATCACGAAAGGTTGCGCCCCGGCGACCGAATGAAGCAGGCCTGCAATGTTGACTAGCTTAATCAGGTATTGGTAGGTGCAGCCGTGCCAACCAAGACCATCAGATCGAGGACGACGCCCATGAGATTTGCCCTTTCCACCCTTGCCGGCGCCACGGCGCTGGCGCTCGGCCTGCTTGCGGCTCCGGCGCTGGCGGAAGATGATGCCGGTATCGTCGTATACAACGCCCAGCACGAGAGCCTGGCGAAGGAATGGGCCAAAGGCTTCACCAAGGAAACCGGTATCAAGGTGACGCTGCGCAATGGCGGCGACAGCGATTTCTCCAACCAGATCGTCGCCGAGGGCGCGGCCTCGCCGGCCGATGTGTTCCTGACCGAAAACTCGCCGGCCATGGCGCTCGTCGAGGCTGCCGGCCTGTTCGCGCCGGTCGACGCCGAGACGCTGGCGCAGGTGCCGCCGGAGTACCAGCCGGCCACCGGCAAATGGGTCGGCGTCGCCGCCCGCAGCACGGTCTTTGCCTATGACAAGACCAAGCTCAAGGAAGACCAGTTGCCCAAGTCGCTGCTCGACCTTGCCGATCCGAGCTGGAAGGGCCGCTGGGCGGCGTCGCCTTCGGGCGCCGATTTCCAGGCCATCGTCAGCGCGCTGCTGCAGCTCAAGGGCGAGGCCGCCACGGGCGACTGGCTGAAGGCGATGAAGGAGAACTTCACCGCCTACAAGGGCAACAACACCGTGATGAAGGCGGTCAATGCGGGCGAGATCGAAGGCGGCGTGATCTACCATTATTACTATTTCGGCGATCAGGCCAAGACCGGCGAGAACAGCAAGAACATCGCGCTCCACTATTTCAAGACCCAGGATCCGGGCGCCTTCGTCTCGATCTCCGGCGGCGGCGTGCTGGCTTCGAGCAAGCATCCGAAGGAAGCCCAGGCGTTCCTGAAATGGGTGACCGGCAAGGGTGGCCAGGACGTGCTGAAGAACGGCACCTCCTTCGAATACGCGGTCGGCAAGGGCGCCGAGTCCAACCCCAAGCTGGTGCCGCTGGCCGACCTGCAGGCGCCGAAAGTCGATCCGACGACGCTGAACTCCAAGAAGGTGACCGACCTGATGACGGCAGCCGGCTTGCTTTAGTTCGCGTTCGTCCTAAAAGGGCAACCGACTGCGCTCCTGCGGGACTTCGCTTTCCGCGGGAGCGCTCTGTTTTAGAGATGGCATCGTCGATGACGACAAGCTGCGTTTCTGGCTGCGACAAGCGCGCCTTCGGCCACCTTCGTCCGCGGGCCGAAGCGGCGCGGCATCGGGTCTGATGCAAGCGGCGGTCGACCTCACCCGATCAGGCCTGCCGGCCGCCGGACGCGCGCGGCAACGGCGCTCGGCGTCCTGGATCCTGCTCGCCGCCGCCTTGATCTCGCTGCTTGCGCTGCTGCCGCTGGCCTTCATCGTCTGGATCGCGGTGCAGACCGGCTGGGAGACCGTCTCGGCGCTGATCTTCCGCGCACGTGTCGGCGACCTCCTGATCAACACCATCATGCTGGTGGCGCTGGCGGTTCCGATCTCCATCGTCCTTTCGGTGGCGCTGGCCTGGCTGACCGAGCGCAGCGACCTGCCCGGCGCCCGCCTGTGGGCCTGGCTGTCGGTGGCGCCGCTCGCCATTCCGGCCTTCGTCCACTCCTATGCCTGGATCAGCCTGGTGCCGGGACTGCATGGCCTGTGGGCCGGCGTGCTGGTTTCCGTCATCGCCTATTTCCCGTTCCTCTATCTACCCATCTCGGCAGCACTGCGCCGGCTCGACCCCGCACTGGAAGACGCCGCCGCCGCGCTTGGGCTCGGTCCGTGGCGGGTCTTCGCGCGCGTCGTGCTGCCGCAGCTCAGACTGGCCATCTGCGGCGGTTCGCTGCTGGTCGGCCTGCATCTGCTGGCCGAATACGGCCTCTACGTCTTCATCCGCTTCGACACCTTCACCACGGCGATCGTCGACCAGTTCCAGTCGACCTTCAACGGGCCGGCCGCCAACATGCTCGCCGCCGTGCTGGTGACATGCTGCTTCGTGCTGCTCGGGCTTGAGGTTCTGGTGCGCGGCGAGGAGCGCTATGCCCGCGTCGGTTCGGGCGCCGCCCGCCAGCAGCAGCGCGCCAGCCTTGGCCGCGCCACGCTGCCTTGCCTGGCCCTGCCCGCCATCGCCGCGCTGCTTTCGCTGGGCGTGCCCTTCGTCACCATCGGCCGCTGGCTGATCGCCGGCGGCGCCGAGGTCTGGCGCCTCGACGAGATCGGCCTGGCGCTCGGCCAGACGCTTGTCCTGGCGCTCGCCGGCGCGCTGCTCGCCACCATCGCCGCCATGCCGATGGCCTGGATCTCGATCCGCGCGCCCGGGCCGTTGCAGCGCCTGCTCGAAGGCTGCAACTATATCGTCGGTTCGCTGCCCGGAGTCGTCATCGCGCTGGCGCTGGTCACCATCACCGTGCGCATCGCCATGCCGCTCTACCAGACCCTGTTCACCATCCTCTTCGCCTATGCGCTGATGTTCCTGCCGCGCGCCTTGGTCAGCCTCCGAGCCTCGATCGCGCAGGCGCCCGTCGAACTGGAGCGGGCCGCATCGAGCCTCGGCCGGGCGCCGCTCAAGGCGCTGTGGTCGACGACCATCCGCCTGTCGGCGCCGGGCGCCGCGGCCGGCATGGCCATGGTGGCGCTCGGCATCATGAACGAGCTGACCGCCACCCAGATGCTGGCGCCGAACGGCACCCGGACGCTCGCGATGGCATTCTGGTCCTACAGCGGCGAGATCGACTATGCCTCGGCCGCCCCTTACGCCTTCATCATGGTGGCGATGTCGCTGCCGCTGACCTGGCTGCTCTATGTCCAGTCGAAGAGGATGGCCGGACGATGAGCTTCCTCGAACTCAGCGGCGTGGCCAAGCACTACGGCCCGGTGGCGGCGCTGGCCGGCGTCGACCTCAGCGTCGCCAGCGGCAGCCGCACGGCGATCGTCGGGCCGTCCGGCTGCGGCAAGACCACCTTGCTCAGGCTTATCGCCGGTTTCGAGGCGCCGGACCGGGGCAAGATCGTGCTCGACGGTGAGGTGCTGGCCAATGGCGGCGCCGCCGTGCCGGCGCACCGGCGCGGCATCGGCGTGGTCGCCCAGGACGGGGCGTTGTTCCCGCACCTCACCATCGCCGACAATATCGGCTTCGGCCTGGCGCGAAACGCCGACAAACGCGCCGAGCAGATCGTCGAGCTCGCCTATATCGTAGGGCTGGACAAGGCGATCCTGAGGCGGCGTCCGCACGAGCTCTCCGGCGGCCAGCAGCAGCGCGTGGCGCTTGCCCGCGCCATGGCCATGAAGCCGCGCCTGATGCTGCTCGACGAACCGTTCTCGGCGCTCGACACCGGCTTGCGCGCCTCGATGCGCAAGGCGGTGGCCGAACTGCTGGAACTCGCCGGGATCACCACCATTCTGGTCACCCACGACCAGGCCGAGGCGCTGTCCTTCGCCAGCCAGGTGGCGGTGATGCGCGACGGCCTGTTCTCGCAGGTCGGCACGCCGCGCGAGCTCTATTTTCAGCCGAAGGACAGGATGGTCGCCGAGTTCCTCGGCGACGCCATCATCCTGCCGGCCAGGATCGCCGACGGCTTCGCCACCTCGCCGCTCGGCCGCATCGCCGTCGACACCGCCGAGCGCCGCGATGTCGCCCGCATCATGCTCAGGCCGGAACAGGTGCTGTTGAAACGGACCTCGCGCGAAGGCATGTCGGGAACGCCGGACATGCTGTTCGGCGAGGTGACGGAATCCGAATTCGCCGGCTCGATGTGCACGATAGCAGTGCGGCTCCTGAACAGCCCCGACCCGCCCGACGCCGCGGCGATCGGCAACACGCCGCTGATCCTGCGCAAGCCCGGCATCGACGCGCCGGCGCTTGGCGAGATCGTGCGGCTGACCGTCTCCGGCAAGGCGCATGTCCTTGCCTGAAGCTTGCCGCGGTCGTTACCCTACGCGCTGACCGGTCGCCGGCGACCACAGCGGCCAGTTCTCCAGGAAGTCGCAGCTGTGCACGACGACGCGCGCGCCGTCGATCAGGATGATCGAGTAGGCGGGTGGTGCCTGCTCGACCTTCTCGTCGCCGACCAGGTCGAGCATGAAACGGGCATGCAGGCCACGCTGCGCGGAAAACGGAATGCCGGCGACCGTGCCGGCGATGTCGCGATGGACATGGCCGAAGAAGACGTAGCCGACATTGCCGTGCCGCATCAGCACGTCGAGCAGCCGATGCGGCTGTTCGAGCCCGAGCGGATCGAGCAGCTCGAGGCCAAGCTCGACGGGCGGATGGTGCAGGAAGACATAGGCCCGGCGGCCCGCAGCCTCGCCGAGCCTGGCATCCAGCCAGGCCAGCCGCCTGTCGCACAATTCGCCGGTGACGCGACCCTCGGCCAGGCTGTCGAGGAACAGCAGCGATGCCTCCGGCGTGTCGAAGACCGACTGCACGAAACCATTCTCGTCGGTTGGGTTTCCGGCAAAAGCCGCGACCAGGTTGGCGCGCCTGTCGTGATTGCCGGGCAGCAGCCGGTAGGGGACTGAAAGCCGAGCCAGGCCCGATTTGAGGTCGGCATAGCTCTGCGCCTCGCCGGATTCGGTCAGGTCGCCGGTGAAGACGCAAAGCGCCGCATCGCCGTGGTGGGCATTGATATGGTCGATGCAGCGGTCGAGCCGCTCGTGCAGGTCGGCGCCAAAGCGGATCTCCCCGCGCCGGCCGAGATGGACGTCGGTGACCTGGATGATTTTCATTGCGCGACCTTTCTTCGACACGACAGGGAGTTGCCTTGGCGTCCTCGCAGCCGAGCGAGCGCGTGATCAGAGCGCCGGCACCGGCATCGATGCCTTGAAGACGTCGAGGCGGCTTCCCGTCTCGGACGAGAAGAAATGCAGGTCGGCTTCGGAAAACTGCAGCCCGACGGCGCTGCCCGGCGCCGGATGGGCGGTCTCCGACGTCACCACCGAAAACGCCGCGCCGTCGAGATCGACATAGATGACCCGCCCGGCGCCGAGCTCCTCGACCAGATCGACGGTCGCGTCGAGCGCGCCCGGCGTTCCCGGCGCCACCAGGCGCACGGCCTCCGGCCGGATGCCCACCGCGATCTTGCTGCCGACCGGCAGGCCCGCGCGCGAGACGTTGAGCTTGCGGCTGCCGCCGAGCAGCGACAGGCCATCGAGCGTCACCTCGCCTTCCAGCATGTTCATCGCCGGCGCGCCGACGAAGGTGGCGACGAAGCGGCCCGCCGGGCGGCTGTAGACTTCCGCCGGCGTGCCGACCTGTTCGACACGGCCGCCATTCATCACCACCAGCCGGTCCGCCAGCGTCATCGCCTCGACCTGGTCGTGGGTGACGAAGACGGAGGTGGCGCTCAGCCGCCGGTGCAGCTTGCGGATTTCGGAACGCATCTGCACGCGCAGCTTGGCGTCGAGGTTGGAAAGCGGCTCGTCGAACAGGAAGACCTTGGGCTCGCGGATCATGGCCCGGCCCATGGCGACGCGCTGGCGCTGGCCGCCGGAGAGCGCCATCGGCTTGCGGTCGAGCAGGTGCTCCAGCTCCAGGATGCGGGCGACCGCCTGGATGCGCTGGGCGCGCTCGGCGACTGGGACACCCGCCACCTTCAGCGAATAGCCGATGTTCTGCGCAACGCTCATATGCGGATAGAGCGCGTAGTTCTGGAACACCATGGCGCAGCCGCGCTCGCGCGGCTCCAGCGTGTTGACCACCTTGCCGTCGATGGCGATCGTGCCGCCGGAGATTTCCTCCAGCCCGGCGATCATCCTGAGCAGCGTGGACTTGCCGCAGCCCGACGGGCCGAGGATGACGACGAATTCGCCGGACGCGATGTCGAGGTTGACGCCGTGCACGACCTGCATCTTGGCGTAGCTTTTCCTGACGTCGCGGATGGTGATGGAGGCCATCTTTGTCTCCTTACTTTTCTGTCGCGATGAGGCCGCGCACGAACCAGCGCTGCATGGCCACCACGACGACGAGCGGCGGCAGCATGACGATCAGCGTGCCGGCCATGGCGATGTTCCATTCGGGAATGCCGCCGACATTGGGAATGAGCTGCTTGAGTTCGGTCACCGCCGTGGCGTGGCTGGCATCCGTGGTGATCAGCAGCGGCCACAGATACTGGTTCCATGCCCACAGGAACATGATGGTGCCGAGCGCCGCCATGTTGTTGCGCGACAAGGGCAGCAGGATGTCGATGAAGAAGCGCAGCGCCCCGGCGCCGTCCATGCGCGCCGCCTCGGTCAGCTCATCGGGCACGGTCAGGAAGAATTGCCGGTAGAGGAACGTGCCGGTGGCGGTGGCGATCAGCGGCATGATCAGGCCGGTGTAGGAATTGAGCAGCCCGAGGCTGAGCGAGACCTGCACGCCCGATACCTTCTCGATCAGCCAACTCAGGCCCGTCACGTCGAGGATCGCCTGATAGGGCGACATGACGTTGGCGACCACGGCATAGGTCGGCACGATGCGCACTTCGAGCGGCAGCATCAACGTGACGAAGATCAGCCAGAAGATCAGCATGCGGCCGGGATAGCGGAAATAGACGATGGAAAAGGCCGTCAGCGCCGAGATGATCACCTTGCCGGCGGCGACGCCTGCGGCCATGACGAAGCTATTGAACAGCTTCGGCCCGAGGTCGGCCGTCGTCCAGGCTGTCTTGATGTTGACCCAGAACTCGCTGCCCGGCAGCAGCGACATCGGCACGTCGTTGACCTCTTTCAGACTATGCGAGGCGGCGATCGCCACGATCACGAACGGCGCCACGCAGAAAACGAAGCCGACGAACAATATCAGGTGAGTGAAGAAATTGAGGATCGGGGTGCGCTCGACCATGTCCGCCTCACCTGTAGTGCACGCGCCGCTCGATGAAGCGGAACTGGAAGATGGTGAGCACGATGATGAGCAGCATCAGGATGATGCTCTGCGCGGCGGCGCCGGAATAATCCAGGCCTTTGAAGCCGTCGGAATAGATCTTGTAGACCATCAGATTGGTCGAATTCGCCGGACCGCCCGCCGTCATGATGTCGACGATGCCGAAGGAGTCCTGGAAGCTCTCGGTGATGTTGATGACCAGCAGGAAAAAGATCGTCGGCGTGATCAGCGGGAACTGGATATCCCAGAACCGCCTGAGAACGCCGGAGCCGTCCATCGCCGCCGCCTCGATCAGCGAGCGCGGGATGGCCTGGAAAGCGGCGAGGAAGAAGATGAAATTGTAGCCGACATACTTCCACGAGAAGGCGGCGATGATCGATGCCATTGCATCGGTGCCGTCGAGGCCGGGATCCCAGAAGCCCGGCCAGACCTGGTTGACGACGGCCATGAAGCCGGCCTCCGGCGCCAGGATGAAGCGGAAGGCCATCGCCAGCGCCGGCGCGGCGATGCCGTAAGGCCAGATCAGCACGACGCGGTAGAGACGCGAGCCGGCGAGCTGCCGGTCGGTCAAGGCTGCCAGCACCAGGGCGATGACCATGGCAAGGCCGGTGCTGCACGCCGCGAAGACGAGGCTGGCGGTGATCGAGTTCCAATAGTCGGCGTTGGCGAGGATCGAGCGGAAATTGTCGAGCCCGACCCAGATGTTGCCGCCGCCCCACGGCTGCTGCAGCGTCAGCGACCAGTAGACCGCCTGGCCGGCGGGCCAATAGAAGAAGGTGAAGATCAGGAGCAACTGCGGCACCGCGAACAGGATGCCGATCGACCATCTTGAGAAAGTGACGCGTTTTTCCATCGATCCGCCGACGCCGTTGAACCGCCAGCCCGCTTTCCCGGGGTGAGACTAAGGCATGTCTGCCGAAAGTGGGACCCGGTTTCGGGACAAGGACATGCGTAAAATCAAAACTATGCGAAATGGCCGCCCGTCGTTTCCCGGCGGGCGGCCCATGGCGGTATCCGAGATCAGGGCAGCGTCTTGTCCGGATAGGTCTGCTGGAAGCGGTCGAGGATCGCGTCGCCGTTCTTGACCAGCGTGTCGATGCCCTCCTGGACGCTGACCTTGTTGGCGAAGATGGCCTGCATCTGGGTGCCGAACTCGGCGCGGATCTGGGTGAAATTGCCAAGCCGGATGCCGCGGGTGATCTCGGTCGGCTCGGACGCGGTCAGGCTGGCGATGGCGACCTCACGGCCCTTATAGGGCGCCTTGTCGTAGAAGCCCTGGGATTTCATATAGTCGAAGCCCGACTTGGTCACCGGGATGTAGCCGGTGTTGGTCGACCAGAACAAGGCCGTCTTGGGGTCGTGGATGAAGTTGAGGAAGGCGGCCGCGCCCTTGTATTCCGCATCCGACTTGCCCGAAAGAACCCAGAGCGAGGCGCCGCCGACCAGCGAATTCTTGCGCTCGGTGCCGGCATAGGCGGGAAGCTCGGCGACGTCCCACTTCATGCCTTCCTTCTGCGTCTTGCCGACCGTGCCGTGGTCGCCGACCGAGGTCATGATGACCTGGCAGGTACCGGACGCGAAGGCCTGCACCATGTCCTGGCCGAGGTCCTTCGACTTGATCTTGATCAGGCCGGCGTCATACCACTTCTTGAGATCGGTGACGTACTGGACGAACTTGGTCTTGTTCATCTCGAGACGGGCGTTGAGACCGTCATAGCCGTTATTCTTGGTCGCGATCGGCTGGTTGTGGATGGCCGAGAACTGCTCCATCAACTGCCAGCTTTCATTGGCGGAAATGTTGATCGCCATCGGGCAATCGTAGCCGGCGTCCTTCAGCGCCTTGAGGTCGGCGCCGACATCTTCCCAGGTCTTCGGCGCCTCGGTCTTGCCGATCTTGGCGAAAGCGTCCTTGTTCCAGTACATCAGCGGGGTCGAGGAATTGAACGGGAAGGACAGCATCTCGCCCTTCGACGTCGCGTAGTAGCGGGCAATGCCGGGGAAGTAGTCGCTGTAGTCGATCTTGTAGCCGTTCTCCTCCATCAGCTTGTCGGCGGGCTTGTAGGCGCCAGACAGCATCATCGTGGCGGTGCCGACGTCGTAGACCTGGACGACGGTCGGCTGCTTGCCGGCGCGGAAGGCGGCGATGGTGTTCTGCAGCGTGGCGTCGTAATTGCCCTGGCTGGTGCAGACCACCTCGTAGTCCGCCTGCGAGGCGTTGAAGTTCTTGCACAGCGTGTCGACGACGCGCGCGAGGTCGCCCGAAGGCCGAACCAGAAATCGAATTTGACGGGAGCAGCGGTGGCGGGCTGCGCCAGCGCGATGCCGAGAGCGCCGGCGGCAAGGGCGGCAAAGCCCTGCTTGATGATCGACATGGAATTCATTCCTCTTGAGTGGCTGATGACATCAGGCTTTGCGCAAGTCCCTTGGCCGCTCTCATAGAGAAGGTATGTGACAGTTCTGTTGTGCCTTTTCAGGCCCGTGTACAGCCCGTCCCTCTCCTCCTTCGACGGCCGCGCCGGTATGAACCTTCACGTCGGCGCCCTGGGTAGCTAGGGCGCCGCGGGGCGGCGTAAAGGCCCGGACGACGCAACTGATTATCCGGCTAAGATGGGGGAGCGAATGCCGGTCTCGCAGCCGACGCTGGCGCTCGTCGGCGACCGGCCGGCGATGCGCGAGAGACGCCGGCACAACCAGCGACACGCGCAGTGGTTGCATGCGCAATAACCGATTCTTCAACCGTACCGCTCTAATCAATTTCATTGCTTGATTGTTGCGGGAAGATCAGGTGAAGCGCGATGTTGACAGTCTATAATTGTATCGTGCACGAGCACGATTTGAGACTGGTCGCACTTGCAGCCCTTATTTGCGGCATTTCTTCCTTCTCGGCGGTCAATCTGCTTCGCCACGTCGACCGCTCGACCCACAGAAACCGCTATGCCTGGCTGATGATTGCCGCCACCTCGACCGGGTTCGGCATCTGGGCGACGCATTTCATCGCCATGATCGCCTTCTCGCCGGGAATACCCAACGCCTACAACACCGAACTGTCGGTGCTTTCGCTTGCCGCGGCCGTCCTGCTGACAGCCGCCGGCATGTGGATCGCCACCTTGCGTGGCGGCATCGACCACTACCTGGTCGGCGGCGCCGTGCTCGGCGCCGGCATCGGCACGATGCACTATACCGGCATGGCGGCGTTCGAGGTGCAGGGCCGGATCGTATGGGACCACCTGCTGGTCGGCATCTCGCTGGTCGCCGGCATCGCGCTTGCGGCGCTGTCGCTTTTCGTCGTGCTGCGCCGCCCCTCGACACTGGGGACGATCGGCGCCGCCGTGCTTTTGACGCTGGCGATCTGCACCTTGCACTTCATCGCCATGGGCGCCGTGTCGATCTATCCGGACAGCTCGATCGAGATCTCGCAGTATACGATCGAGCCGATGTCGCAGGCCTTCGCGGCCGCCGCCGCCAGCCTTGTCATCCTCGTGCTTTCGGCGGCGGCGCTGTGGATCGACCTGCGCTTCCGCCGCCATCAGGCCGAGGCCGAGCGCATGCATGGCCTGGCCAACGCGGCGGTCGAAGGCCTCATCGTCTGCGACGGCACCCGCATCGTCAGCGCCAACGACAGCATTGCGGCATTGTCCGGCATCGCATCGGCGACGCTCAATACCATGGTGCTTGGCGACCTCTTCGGCGAGCGCGCCGCCGCCGCCATGGCGGAAGCCGACGGGCAGGCGCGGGAAACCGAGCTCAGGAGCCATGACGGAACATCGATCCCCGTCGAGCTCATCGCCAGGACCATCGACTATTGCGGCAAGCCGCACGGCGTGGTCGCCGTGCGCGACATCCGCGAGCGCAAGAAGGCGGAGCAGGAGATCATCCGCCTCGCCCACTACGATCCGCTGACCGGGCTCGCCAACCGGCGCTCCTTCAACAGCCGGCTGGAGGCCGAGATCGCCGCGGCGGGCCGTGGCGGCAAGGGCGGGCAGCTCGCGCTCATGCTCCTCGATCTCGACCGGTTCAAGGAGGTCAACGACCTCTTCGGCCATGCCGCCGGCGATGCGATGCTGCAGAAAGTGGCGCAATGCGCCTCGGCCAAGCTTCGTCACGGACAGATGCTGGCCCGCCTCGGCGGTGACGAGTTCGCCATCATCGCCCCGAACCTGCCGGATCCGCAGGCTGCCGGCCGCATTGCCGAGGCGGTGCTTTCGGCCATGCGCGAGGAGAACCGGCTGTCGCCCGGCGGCGGCCTGGTGTCGGCCAGCATCGGCATCGCGCTCTACCCGCTGGACGCCGACGAGCAGGCCTCGCTCGTCAGCCACGCCGACACCGCGCTCTACCGCGCCAAGGCGGAGGGCAAGGACACCTATCGCTATTTCGAAGCCTCGATGGGCGCCGAGGCGCGCGACAGGCGGGTGATGGAGCACGACCTGCGCCAGGCGGTGGCGCGCGGCGAATTCCGCCTCGTCTACCAGCCGCAAAAGGAGATCAGTACCGGCAGGATGATCGGCTTCGAGGCGCTGCTCCGCTGGCACCATCCCGAGCATGGCGACATCTCGCCTGCCGTGTTCATCCCGGTGGCCGAGGACAGCGGCGCCATCATCCAGATCGGCGAATGGGTGCTTTCGGCCGCGTGCGAGGAAGCCGCCCGCTGGAAGAACCCGCTGATGGTCGCGGTCAATGTCTCGGCCGTGCAGTTGCACAATCCGAACTTCAGCCGCAAGGTGCATGAGGTCCTTCTGCGCTCCGGCCTGGCGCCGGGCAGGCTCGAGTTGGAAATCACCGAGACGGCGCTGGTCAAGGACATGCCGCGCGCGCTGGCGGCCTTGCGGCAGATCAAGGCACTCGGCGTCCGTGTCGCCATGGACGATTTCGGCACCGGCTATTCCTCGCTCTCCAACCTGCGCGCCTTCCCCTTCGACAAGATCAAGATCGACGGATCCTTCATCAAGTCGGTCGACAGGAACGGTCAGGTCGCGGCCATCGTGCGCGCCGTTCTCGGGCTCGGCCGCGGTCTCGGCCTGCCGGTGCTCGCCGAAGGCGTCGAGACGCTGGGCGAGCTCAGGTTCCTCGATGCCGAGGACTGCGAGATCGGCCAGGGCTTCTATCTTGGCAGGCCGGGCCCGATCGAGGCGTTCGGTGAGCTGACCGGCGTGGCTTCCGAGAAGGAGGACGACGGCGCCGGCAGGTCGCGCGGCGGCGGCAGCATCCTGATGCTGGAACCGGCGGCGGCCCTGCGCTCAGCTTGACGGGCCGAGCGCGGCTTCGACCAGCCGCCTGGCATCCGCTCCCGACCATTCGGCCGGGCCGTTCATATGCGCGATCAGGCAGCCCTCGCCGTCGATCAGCATGGTGACCGGCAGGCCTAGCGCCAGGCCACGCGTCTTGACGTCGTTGAACAACGCCAACGTCGGATCCCGGTAGTAGCCGAGCGTTGCGACGCCGATGTCGCCAAGGAACTTCTTCGGCTTGCTGTCGTCGCCGGTGTCGACATTGACCGCGACGACCTGGAAGCGGTCGCTGCCCATCTCCTTCTGCAGCGCGTCGAGTGCCGGCATTTCGGCGCGGCACGGCGCGCACCATGTCGCCCAGAGATTTAACAGCAGCGTCTTGCCGGCGTGGTCGGCAACCGTCATCGGCTTGCCGTCGGGGCCGTTGAAGGCAAGGCTCTTCAGCGACTGCGGCGGATCGGCCGGCAACAGCGCCGCGACCTGGCCCGTAGCCTTGGCGGCGACCTGCTTGGCGCGCTCGGCCTTGGCCGCGCAGGCGGCATCGTCCTTGCCATCGGATGCCGCGACTTGCGTTGGAGCGTTGTTGCCAGAAGCGCTCTCGCTGACATATACCGCCACCGCGCCAGCCAGCACGCCCGCCACCAGGGCGGCGAGGATCAGGCGCGGGGCCGGGAATAGTTTACTGCGGTCTGCCATTTTCTTCAAAACTGCTCCGGAGCACGGGTTATAGCGATGAGCGACAAGAAGGCCAGCAACCAGATGTGGGGCGGACGTTTTGCCTCGGGTCCGGCCGCGATCATGGAAGCGATCAACGCGTCGATCTCGTTCGACCGCAAACTCTACGCACAGGACATAAGAGGTTCGATCGCCCATAGCGAGATGTTGGCTGAAACGGGCATTATTTCGACGGCCGATCAGCAAAAGATCGCTGACGGCCTGAACACGATCCTGAAAGAGATCGAGGCCGGCACGTTCGAGTTCTCGACCAGGCTGGAAGACATCCACATGAATGTCGAGGCGCGCCTTGCCGACCTGATCGGTACCGCTGCCGGCCGCCTGCACACCGCCCGTTCGCGCAACGACCAGGTGGCGGTCGACCTCAGGCTCTGGGTCAAGGACGAGTGCTTCCGTGTCGCCGAGGCGCTGAAGGGGCTGATCGCCGCCTTCCTCGAGCGCGCCGAGGAGCATGCGGCGACGGTGATGCCGGGCTTCACCCACATGCAGGCGGCGCAGCCGGTGACCTTCGGCCACCACTGCATGGCCTATGTCGAGATGTTTTCGCGCGACCTGTCGCGTGTCCGCGACGCCATCGAGCGCATGGACGAGAGCCCGCTCGGCGCGGCCGCGCTTGCCGGCACCAGCTTCGCCATCGACCGCCACCAGACGGCGAAGGCGCTTGGCTTCCGCGAGCCGATGCGCAATTCGCTCGACGGCGTTTCCGACCGCGATTTCGCGCTGGAGTTTCTCGCCATGGCCGCGATCTGCGCCACGCATCTGTCGCGGCTGGCCGAGGAGATCATCATCTGGTCGACGCCGCAATTCGGCTTCGTCCGGCTGTCGGACTCATTCTCTACCGGCTCCTCGATCATGCCGCAGAAGAAGAACCCCGACGCCGCCGAGCTGGTGCGCGGCAAGACCGGCCGCGTCAACGGCCATCTCGTCGGCCTTTTGACGGTGATGAAGGGCATGCCGCTGACCTACGGCAAGGACATGCAGGAAGACAAGGAATCGGTCTTCGATGCCGCCGAGACGCTCGACCTGATGCTGGCGGCGATGACCGGCATGGTGCGCGACATGACCGTCAATGCCGCCGCCATGAAGAAGGCCGCCGGCTCGGGCCACGCGACCGCGACCGATCTTGCCGACTGGCTGGTGCGCACGCTCGGCCTGCCCTTCCGCGAGGCGCATCACGTCACCGGCCGCGCCGTGGCGCTGGCCGAGGACAAGAAGGTCGGGCTGGAGAAGCTTTCGCTCGAGGATCTGCAGTCGATCCATCCCGGCATCACGCAGGGCATTTTCTCCGTCCTTGCCGTGCAGAACTCGGTGAAGAGCCGCACAAGCTTCGGCGGCACCGCACCGTCCGAGGTGCGCAAGCAGATCCGCTACTGGAAAAAGCGGCTGGCCAAAGCGTGAGCCGGGCGACGGCCCGATTTGCCGGGGTGCAAAGGCCATAAATTTTCGCTAGAAGCAGGCAACGAATTTTCTCCGACGGATGGGATCGATGACGGCAAGCAGGATTTTGGTGACGCTCGCGCTGCTCGCGGCGGTGGCTACCGTCACGGCCTGCGGCCGAAGGACCGGCCTCGACACGCCTTACGAGGCGGCCGTGCAGGCGCGCAAGGATGCCGAGAAGGCCCATCAGCCCGTGCCGCCGGAGCCGGAAAAACCGGTCGAGGACAAGAAGTTCATCCTCGACCCGCTGCTCTAGAGTCGAAGAGACTGGGTCAGGTCTTTCCAAACCCGATCTCATCGTACTCAAATTGTTCGGAACCACTCTCGTGAACCATTTCGACTATCGCGACGGCGTGCTGCATGCCGAGGACGTCGCCCTGCCTGACATCGCGGCACAGGTCGGCACGCCGTTCTATTGCTATTCGACGGCGACGCTGACCAGGCATTTCCGCGTCTTCAAGGAGGCCTTCGCCGGGCTCGACACGCTGGTCTGCTACGCCATGAAGGCGAACTCCAACCAGGCGGTGCTGAAGACGCTGGCAAGGCTTGGCGCCGGCGCCGACGTGGTCTCGGAAGGCGAGTTGCGCCGCGCGCTCGCCGCCGGCATTCCGGCCAGCAAGATCCTGTTCTCGGGCGTCGGCAAGACGGCGCGGGAGATGGATTTCGCGCTTTCGGCCGGCATCCTCTGCTTCAACGTCGAATCCGAGCCGGAGCTGGAACTGCTCTCGGCCCGCGCCACAGCGCTTGGCAAGGTCGCGCCCATCTCGCTGCGCATCAATCCGGACGTCGACGCCAGGACACACAAGAAGATTTCCACCGGCAAGGCCGAGAACAAGTTCGGCATTGCGTGGCAAAGGGCGCGCCAGGTCTATGCCCGCGCCGCGCAACTGCCCGGCATCAGGGTCACCGGCATCGACACCCATATCGGCAGCCAGATCACGGAGCTGCAGCCTTTCGACGATGCCTTCGCGCTGCTCGTCGAGCTGGTCGGCACGCTGCGCGCCGACGGCCACGCCATCGAGCATGTCGATCTCGGCGGCGGTCTCGGCATTCCTTACCGCGTCGACAACAGCCCGCCGCCGCTGCCCGACGCCTATGCCGACATCGTCAGGAAGCACGTCACCAGGCTCGGCCTCAAGGTGATGTTCGAGCCCGGCCGGCTGATCGTCGGCAATGCCGGCATCCTGGTCTCCGAGGTGATCTTCGTGAAGGAAGGCGACGCCAAGAACTTCCTCGTCGTCGACGCGGCCATGAACGACCTGATCCGGCCGACGCTCTACGATGCCTTCCACGATATCCGCCCGGTGCTGCAGCAGCCGGCGGCGGCGCCGCGCATGACGGTCGATGTGGTCGGCCCGGTCTGCGAGACCGGCGACTATATCGGCCTCGAC
>NZ_RZOF01000010.1:0-44897 GCF_003998955.1 Mesorhizobium sp. M4B.F.Ca.ET.017.02.2.1
TCAGATAGGAGGCTAAAGGTAGGCGGAGAATAAATAATATATCCATAAATATATTTCAGAGGACCACTTCCCCTTCTTGTCAGGGTCTATTAGGTGTTGATTTACGAAGGAGGGACTGCATCGTTCAGCGAGTTCATTTCCGACGAGGTTGACGCCTCATACGCCGGTTGCGAGCTTGAAAGCTCTTTCCTGAACTCAACGTAGCGAGGGCGCTACGGCGCCCAGCCTGTTCTCAGGAGCGACTCTGCTCTTGTGGGTTAGCCGAGCCTCGTTGCAAGACGCAAAAGTATGCGAGAGACGGGTCGGTTCGGCTCGTGACTTCGCGAGTGGCCGATGGCCGATGTAACACAACCAGGCTTGATCATATGACCAAGGATGTAAGCTTAGCCACGGCAGCAAGCACACGATGCGTCCACCAGAAGGACACTTCTCTTGCGCTCTTTGGAGGAGATCCCACGGTGCCGGCTGGGCGAGTTGTTCTTTGGCCAGCTGCGAAACGTAAACATTTGAAGGCGCTCGCAAATGTTGTCGAAAGCGGCAAATATCATCGCGTCAATCACCCTATGGTGATTGAGCTCGAAAAGCGGCTAGCGGATTGGTCGGGTAACTGGTCTGTGCGCGCCGTTGGAAGCGGCACAGCCGCTATTCACGTGGCTCTCGACTACTACCGGAACCGAGGTCGCCGAGTCGTTACGTCGGCTTTGAACTGGCCGGGAGCCGTCGGCCCAATCGCGATCAGTGGACTCGAACCGGTCTTTGTCGATGTTGAGCCAGACCTTGCCGGAGTTGATGAGAAGATGGCGGCCTCCCTCATCAAGCCAGGTGACGCGGCGACGCTCATAACTCATCTGTTCGGAAATAACCTCTTGGTTCCCAGCTTGAGATTCGCGGCGCGAGCGCGAGGCGTGGCGATTATCGATGATGTTTGCCAATCAATTGGCGCTGCGAAAGATATTGTCAATGGAGCTTACTTGGAGAGCGATGCACTCTCTCTCTCCGGCAACGGAGCTAAACACCTCGGGGCAGGTGAGCTTGGATTTGTCCTGACGAGGGACCCTGCTCTGATCCACCATGTAGATAATGTTTCGCTGACAAGCTCGTCGCGATGTGGAGCTAGGATATTCTCCCCGAACTCCAAAGGCTACAATTACCGACCCAATGTATTCTCTGCTGCCATTGCTAATCACAGGCTCAAGCAGCTTGACCGGCAGCTTAAAAAAAGGCGAAGGAATGCTAGGTTCCTTTGGCAGGAGATTGGCCACCTCTCAGGGCTTCTGCCTCTTTTCGATCCAGCAGATCATCAACAATCGATGCTGAATCTCCCGTTGCGTCTTGAGCCGGAAAAGCTCGGTTTTCTACCTGGCCCTACGGCCAGGGATTTCATCATTAAGCTTCTTCAAGCCGAGGGAGTTCCCGTTGCGGTCTGGCTGACGAAGCCCGTCTTTGAATATCTGCCGGATATCTGCGGCCAATGGTCAAGGACCGATTTTCCAAACGCCATGAAGATATTGAACACCATGTTTTACGTGTCGGAGATCGCTCCACCAAACGACGTTGAAGTGATGAAATTGTACGCGGCCGCGTTTCAAAAGGTCTGGGCAGCGCTTCCAAACCTAGCTTCAAAAATTCCTGAGATCGTATCTGTTGCCTGAGGGCGGGATGGCAAGCCGATGGACTGCTCAATAAAAGGTTTTCCACCATATGGCTTTTCGATTGTTCTCAAATTCGGCGGGAGCATCATGCGTGATCTTGCCGTGTGTAAGCTCGCACTGGCTGAACTTGAGCGTCTCGCCGATAAGGGCCATCGAATCCTACTTGTTCCAGGCGGCGGCATCCCGGACAAAGCAATTGAGGCGATTGATGCAGCCGAGCGATTAGATCCGTGTACCGCGCATCATGCGTGTGCTCTAGCACAGGACCAAACGGGGTATTTGCTTGCGGATGCCGCCTTCTCTTCCAAACTAGTTCCATCGGCCAGCCTAGGCGAATGCCGAACTCTCGCGAGACTTGGGAAGATTCCAGTGCTGCTGCCTTCCCGTTTGCTGTTTGCGGCTGACCCAGTGGAATGGAGTTGGGACGTCACATCCGACGCCGTTGCCGCGTGGATCGCTTGGTTAACTGGGGCACCACAGCTGGTGATTTTGACAGATGTCGATGGCGTGTATCGCGGTGGAGCAACCGACGATCCCGCTGCACTTATAGAGCAGATCGCTGCTCAAGATCTTGTCCTTCTCGGCCACACCTCGATTGACGCCTGCGCGGTCGAATTCATGGCGAAGAAAAGCCTTCCCGGCGTTGTGATTAATGCCCGTCATCCCGCTCGTCTCGCCGATTGGCTGGAAGGGAGACGCGTTAGAGCGACTAGGATCACCGTCGCGAGCAGGAAGGCCCATATCACAAGCGACCCTTTGGGGGGGGCGGCATGATGTCATCCACGGCGCTGATAGTGTATGGCCCGGAAGTCGCGCGCTCTGGCCTAACCTCGCTGCTCGACGAATTTATTCGCCGGCGAACCGGTTTGGAACTCTCGGAACGGTTCTTTTCGATTCATAGTCGCAAATCCATTGATGCGTTTTATACCCTTACCTGTTCCACCGGCGGGAAGCATTGGCCATTGGTGCTGGACTTATTCGACATGCGTCCGGTTTGCGCCACGATCTGGAGCGGACCTAATGCGCTGCACTTGTCGCAAAAACTGAAGGGTAACACACAGCCGGCCCAGGCTTTATCCGGCACCGTACGTAGTCTCTTTTTCTGCGATAATCCCGTGACGAACCTCCTTCATGTGAGCGATAGTCATCAAGTAATGGATGCTGAGCTGAGAATACTTAGGTGCCGGTCGTTGGGCGACGAAGCGACTGCTTGGATTTCTCTCGATTCCGGCTACATTGCCCATTCATCTTTCCAAATGTTGCTAAACGTTCTCGGCGACAGGGGAGCTGCGCCGATGCCGGACAATCGGAGTGATGGTAGCGCGTTTGCCCACGCAAGATTCTGTTACGACAGAGCACTCCTAACCGCAGCAAAGTCGGGCCTAACGACAGCCGTCCAGCGGTATTTCCAGGGGGATCGAGCCGGTCTAGAAGGCCTCTTCCGGTATGCACCCCTCCGCTCATCTTGGGACCGCCTCATTCTTGAGGCCGGTCTGTTTTCAATGCCTCTTTGGAATTGCTTACTGAAGCGAACCGTTGATGCCGTCGAGCCGGGAAAACAACCAGGCATGGCACCGCGCCGGAAGGCCGGAGAACAATGAGCGAACTTGATCGTATCAGGACAACGCTTCGGACAAGTCAACAAGCCACTTTCCCGCGTCAGATGCAGGCATTCGGACTGGATCTGGTCGTACAGGAAGGGGTTTTTCCTCCAGAGCACTTCCAGAGTTGGCGTTGGATTAGCGAGAATTTTCCCCCATTCGACGGAAAGACCGTCTTAGAAATCGGCTGCGGTTTCGGTCTTCCCGGCCTTCTGTTGGCAAAGACTGGCGCGCTGTCGTTGCTGACTTGTGACATCAATCCGAGGGCCGTCGCGAACACGTTGGAGAATGCTGCAAGAAACGGCATTAGTAACGTCGAGGTCATCGCAAGCGATATATTTAACAATGTTCCACCTGGCAGAAGGTTCGACATCATATTTTGGAACTACCCGTCGAGCTACGCTCCAGAAGATTACGAGTTTGTCCACGACCTCGAAGGTGGTGCGATCGATCCAGGGTACAACTTGCTCGAGAGATTTCTTTCAGATGGCCCAAGGTTCCTTACGGAATCAGGTCGTATCGTTCTTGGGTTCGGCACTAATGCCCGTGACGACCTTCTTGAAAAGATTGCGGGTTCAAATGATCTCACATCTGTGCTTCTGCGAGCCGGGACCTATCCCGACGTCAAAGTAACTTACAGGCTGTTCTCAATATCAAAGAAGGCCACAAGCGCATGATGCCCGAGCTGATGCGCATTGCGTTGGTCGCCATTTCGCGCAATCGGAGCAAAGATAGCTGGGTAGCGGGCAGTAGCGTCCTTTCGCAGTTCATCCAGCGTGCGCCGAACGACATTGACATTCATCATGTCAATTTGGCCGCATTCAATCAGGCTGTGGATAAGGATACCAGGGCTCTGGCGGACGCGGGGTTCTCCATTGCCACATCGCGACCTGCCGACGCGGAGCTGGAGATCGTATTCTTGAGATCGAACGGGACCCTGGCGATAAATTGGGTTCTCGAACAGGAACGACCGACGGCGTTAATCAACGATCCGCTTTTTGGGACAAGGGCGAGTTTCGCGGACGTCATCGCGCGAAAGGTCGAGATGCACCTGGAGAACCACCATTCGAAGCACAGGGATGATCTCCTTGCACTCCTGGAGCATTCCGCCTCAATCTCGGCCGAAATGAGTCTGGACCAATTGGTTGGTAGCATCTCCGCGCTAGACCTCGCGAAATACGTCAATACCAACCTTCGTGGCAGCACGCGATAGATGTCAGCCCCCAATCTCCCAGGAATTCCCGAACACCGTGGCAAACGTAGAAGTGGACATGGAAGAAGCTCGACCTGGTCCACCGATCTGTCGACCGGCAAAAGGAGCCGCTGACTTGCTGTCGGTGAAGAAGGAAGCTAGGATCTTGCCTGCCTTCCTGCGTCCCACGCTGCTGCGGCCGACCCATGCCCTCTCGAGGCCCTCCAGCGCCACTCAGTCGGCGAGCGCGCCGTCGAACCTTGCGCATGGACCGCCTAGGTCACGGAGTCGACCTGGTGCTGCAGCCTTGCCCAACGACGAGGAACCTGCCTTGTCCTCCGGTTTGATCCCGGTGTAGTAGTTCGTCAGCTTCTCAATTGTTGAAGCTTCCCCTATGATCACCAAACACCCGCGCGCCGTGGCAAGAGGGTTGCTCGGTGAGTTCGTCGTTTCCATGTAACAAGCACGCAGTACGCACAGTCGAAAGTGCGGTTCAAGTTTATCGCTTCAATGGCTCGTGCACGCGAGCACGCGCGACGAAGACCGAGGTGGGATCCGGAAATAACCTCGGAACTGCCCGAATTGGCCTTGGTGGGGATTCAGACTTCCGCCATCTGCAGACA
This sequence comes from Mesorhizobium sp. M4B.F.Ca.ET.017.02.2.1, assembly GCF_003998955.1. Lineage (NCBI taxonomy): Bacteria > Pseudomonadati > Pseudomonadota > Alphaproteobacteria > Hyphomicrobiales > Phyllobacteriaceae > Mesorhizobium > Mesorhizobium sp. M4B.F.Ca.ET.017.02.2.1. Next base: position 5,069 of record NZ_RZOF01000010.1, read on the forward strand.
CTGGCAAAGATATTCGCTCAGCAACACCAGAGGCGGCACGTGCATCGCCGACCCGGCCTGTGGCCAAGCCTCAGCCGAGGTAAACAATACCACCTCGTCCGCAGTCCGGGCGATCGGGCAGTCAACGCGGGTCGTAATGGCAATCGTGTATGCTCCGGTTTCGCGCGCAATAGCCAGAAAATCCTTGGTTTCCACAGTGTGGCCACGCGACGAAATGCCAATGGCGAGGCTCAACGAGCCAAGCCCTCGCGCGAGAGCGTGAGACACGGTGGCGGACCCCGAGCAATGTGCGGGGAAACCTAGGCAGATCAGTCGCATGGCCAGAATATCAGCGCAGACGGATGACGGCCCCGTGCCGAACAGTTCGACGCATCGGGCCGCTCGGATGCGGTTGGCAAACCCACTAATTTGAAGGTCGTCAAAACCACGAGCGGACACGGAAATTGAGTTTTGTAAAGCAGAACTGAGGATGGCGATCCGAGGAGCTGTGTCTACAGCTTCTGATGGCGCGCGTTCAGCCAGTTCGCCGCTCAACTTCCGCCGCTCAATTTCGCCGCTGAGCGCAATCTTAAACTCGCGAAATCCCGCGAGTCCCAAGGTTCGGCAAAATCTTACAATTGAAGCAGAACCGGTAGCGGTGTTGCGCGCAAGGTCGGCAATGGACAGCGCCAGAACAGCCTCGGGGTCTTGTGCAACATACAGAGCTATACGTGCGAGCGCATTCGGAGCCGTGTTAATTGCATCATAGATGATGTCTAGCAGCAATTTCTGTGTATGTCGGGGCTTCCGCATGTGTCTTAGTGTTCGTTCCAAGCTGGCAGTCGACCCGCGAAGGCCTAGCAAAGCCCTGCATATTCGAGTCTCGCTGACGGTTCACTGACGCAGATCATAGACAAGGTCGATATCGGATTCCGGCTGCCGCTCCGTTCGCGCCCATGTCTCGGCAGTCGGGGCAATGGACGCGAGGGCATGCGCTCGGCCGCTCGCGAGGCGGTCTTGCGAGTGGCCTCGTTTAACGACGTCTCCTGGCCCGATGCTGTCAATGGAGCTTGCTTTACTGGCTGCGCATGCGCCGCGCAAACCGTGGTGTCCTCGTCGTCAGGGCAGTGGGGACGACTGCACGGCAACGCAAGCGGTGCCGTCTGGGAAAATATATTCATTAGTATATTGGCGACATAACCAATCTTACTTGCATTCTTCTATGATTAGGTTCATCGTCCGATCGAAAACGGGGGCATGACAAGGTGACTACATCTCTAGGGAACGCCGACGTGGCGTTTGGTAAATAGCTCATCTCAGCAAGTTGGCCACGAGCTTGCCGATGCCACCCGTACTAGCGGTTCGTCTCGCGGCTAGCGCATGCGACGGGCTTTACTTCTCTGGTACGGCAACAGAGGGCGCGACTGCTTGGGGTCAAGCTGGTCAGGAACTTGTCCTGTCGCGCATTGGCTCCGGCTGTTTAAAAAAGCCGCTGCAACAGTGAGGAAACCACAATGTTTCACCCGCTTCCAGAAGAGCTGCGCGATATCGCGGGTCAACCCTTTCCACTTTATCCCTGCTCGAATGAATCTTGGTCAATCAAGCCGACGGCCGGCCGCTCAAGCTCGCGGGTTATGATATGTTCCATTCCGAAGGCGGGCACCCACCTATATGCCCGTCTGCTTGGACTGCTCGGGCTTGTACAGTCCGATGTGTTCTTTAATAAAGACTATCTTGGAGACTTCCGCTTTGTGGATGTCGAGCGAGCTCGCTTCACTCATTCCGAAAATATTCTATGGATACCGATCGAGATATCCTCGCGCTTTATTCAGCCCGGTCAGTTTGGCTATGGGCATCTACCGTGCGACATCGGCACTCGCCATTGTTTAGCGGATTTCAAGATCGTCTTTCTTTCGCGCGAAATGCGTGCGGCAATTGTGTCGCAGATGCGATATGTAGGTGACAGCGATTGGTGCCCGCCTGAGAGGGCTGAGATTACGTGGCGCAATGAGCCGGACGGACCTGACAAAATGCTGAAGTACTTCGATGAGATCGCGCCTTTCATTTTCAATGATCGCTGCCATCCAGTGGCACCGTGGGCGGATCAGGAGAATGTTCTTGGATTGAGCTATGAGCAGATCATAGGCGACCAAGGACGCGAAGTTCAGCTCGAGACCATTCGCAGAATTGTAGAGTTTTGCGAGATCGAGCGGCCGCCGCAGCCTGAGCTGATCTTAAACCAGCTAATCGGACAGCAGACCTTCACCCTGTCCAGCGGGCGAACTTCGTGGGAGGCTTGCTGGAATGCCGAGATCGAGGCGCGGTTTACCGCGCTGGGAGGGACGAGACTCAACGAGCGATTCGGATTTGGTTCGAGATAGATTTCAGGCTGTCGCAGAGCCCGGCGATGGCAGGTACGCTCGGAGCCGCTCGCCGGACGTTTATGCGAGCGATATTCTGGAAAGGCGCGCTGACCACTGCCCACCTGCCGCCCGCGCAATCACTTCCTGAAGTGCCGACATCGCGATTGGCGCGGGGCTTGCAAGGACCCTTGGTGCAACGTTCGACCGGAGCGCAGCGACGGGAGATGCCCGGGAGGGAGGAACCTGCCTCGATCCGGTTAGGAGACAAGAATTGTTGAATATAATCCCGCACACCGCAGCGCGAGTCCCGCGCGCCCTAAGCCCTCTTATCCCAGCTTTACGTGCAGGTGTTTGCTGCAGTCACGCTCAGCCATCGCACTCGGCCGCCTGAAGCCGCTCGGCGAACGGCGACCGCGGGGGCAGTTCGCACGCACACAGCGCCGCTCACGGATGGGTCGGCTGTTGGGCCCAGCCATCCCACCGCATCTCTTCGAATAGCACGAGCCCCTTGACCTCCCGTCATCCGCGAACAGCGGGTGAGGCATTAAAGCGGTGCCCCCTTTGACGTCAAAAGGCCAGCCGTTGCCGCCCTGCCGTTCACTGTTAATTGGAGCCTAACCATGCCTTACGCCAAAAGCCGGCCGTATCGCTCTTTCAGCCCTAGCCCTGCTTTTTTTCGGGCTGGCGACGCAATATGGTCCAGTTGCCAAAGACTACGTGCGCCAGCATGAAAACCATAGCCGGCTCGTCGCGTTTTGGCGGAAGCTCATTCCAGAGCGGCGCGACGCACTCTTAAACGACGCCGCTGCGCCAACTGCTGGCAACCCGAATGGCGACGTCCCTCTCGTCTTATTTTTGGACTACAACTGCCCGCGGTGCCGGGCGGAAGACCGTACAATCCAGCAAGCCCTCAAGCATGATCCCATGCTGAAGGTTGTCTACAAACATTGTCCGGGCAAGAGACCGGGTTCCAAATTTGCCGCACTGGCGGCGCTCGCCTCCAGCAAACAGGGAAAATATGAGGCGTTCCATCACGCCCTTATGGCTGCTCGCGGCCAGCTCAGCCAATTCGACATCTTGACTATCGCACGACACGTTGGCCTCGAGGTTGAGCAGCTCAAGCGGGACATGGAAGACCGCGCCATCGAAAACGTCCTCGAGCGCAATTGCGCGCTCGCCAAGGAGCTGTACATCAACGTCACGCCGGCGTTGGTTCTCGGCGACGAAGTGATTTCAGGTGTGCTCAAGATTCACACGCTGGAACGCTTCATCGCCAAAGAGCGGGAAGAAGCTAAGCGTCGTGCCGGATCACAACTTCGGCATTTTGACAGCGTGGCGGCCGGTGCGATCCCGTTCTTTGGCCACGAGTGCCGCTTCTCGCGCCGGGCCAAATCTCTTATATGGCCCGGCAACGCGGTGCTAGCGTGCAAAGTCCTGCATTCAGCTCGCTTTCCTCAACTTGGCCGAACGCGATCGCACAGCTCGGGATCTATTCAGCCGGTCCTGGTGTTTCCGTTCCGCCATCGGCGTCTTTCACCGAAGCCTCGCCAGAAGATAGGCGGGAGGCGCGCCGACGCCTGCTTCAGATCGCGGCCGGCGCGACGATGATCGTCATGGGCTCTCGCCCCCCTGGGGTGATCGTACAAGTCCCGATTGTCAGAAGAATCTGTTGACGTGGACGCCTCGGCGCCAAGCTCGCGCCACCTGTCGACAGCGCGGCCCTTGGCGTGTTGGATAAAGCCGCAAAGCGGTTGCAAGAAATCCCGTTCGGATTGACGAAAATGACGGTGGCCGCACCCATGCACCTCGATCATGCCATTCAAGGCCGAGGCTCTGGTCGAGGTCACCTCATTGAGGATGACGGCGGCCGGAATTGCCTGGATCAAGCAGCCAACCGTGGTGCGCGACACCTCATTTATTGAATTGAGGGTGGCGCCGGTGTTCCGGCATTGAAGTCCTGATATCAATTGTGCGACAGGCTGCCTCATCGAACCGCTGGCGGAGGCAAGCGTGGGCTGCAGCACCAGATCACAGGCATGCCGCCAGCGAGGCCATCCCATGTGCTTAATGGCCATGCCGCCAAGATCGAATTCGCTACCCGCATGAAACCTTGGTGTGGTGGAGGTGTTGAGAGGCACCTGCGCTAGGCTGGCGAACGGTTAGAAGCGGGCAAAACCCGTAGCTCAGCTCATAGCCCGCCTAAACAAAGGCGGGCATCGTAGAAGGCCGCAGTCCTTCGGACTTAGGTCCAAAAGAGCGGCCCAGGTGATTTCGCAAGCCGGGCGGGGGTTTGCGCCGTTCGCATCAAGAGCTGTCCGCCCGGCCAATTCTGTCCCTCACATAAGCTGGCGGTCAGCCGCAAACGGTATACCAACTGTCGAATCGGCCATTGTTTGGAGCCGCACACAGAGCGCCGTAACAAACCTTCTCACCCTTGAAGTAGGCCAGGAACTGCAGCAAATGCGATATTTCGTCCTGTTCATCTTGGTCCCGGATACGCTCCGGACCGCCCTGCGATTTCAATGCCATCTCGATCAACTCGATCGCCCGATCTTTGTTGCCGCTCTCGTGATAGTACAGGGCTGCCAAACGATAAGGCAGGAGCTTACGTTTGTCGCTTTCCGGGGGATTCAGTGCCAGGATGTGTTCGGACAGCTGTTTTCCCATCGCCAAGCGCTCAGCAGACGGAAAGTGCGAATGGTCAAGGTTCGGAAAGAAGAGCTCGTCTAACGCCGCAACCATCCAATTCTCGGAGTTTCTGTTGATCGCGTCGCGAACGAATTGGCGCATGACGGGCAAGCCGACCTGCATGTCCTTCATTTTGTGAAGCAACAGATTCACATGAGAACGGCGGAAACCGAGGTTGTCCGGCATCAAGGCGATGCCTTCTTCGATCGCCGAGAGCGCCGTCTTCCAATCCTTTTTCTCCACCGCCGCCCGATATCTGTCCTTGATCGGCTTCTTCAGCGCTTGTTCGCGCGCTATGGGTTCGCCTTCCGCGATCCGCTCCGCATCGGCGGATTTTGCCTGATCGCTGGTGCGCCAGCTGCCGTTAAGCACCTTCGGCAAGACCTCATCGAGTTCCGTCGGTTCACCAATAAAGGCGATGCAGCCGTCTCGGTCGACCACGAAACTGGTGGGAATCCAGAAAGAAAAGCTGGGCTCCATCCAAAGCTTGTCCATTTCGCCTGTGGAGTCGAATGCGATCCGATAGTTCAGATTCGGGAACTTTTCCGTCAACCAAGCGTCCAACGTGCTTCGGGCCTCATCGGCCGTTGGAGCGCGTTCACTAGCCGCGACTCCTACGATCTCAACGCCGCTTTCCCTGTATTTCTCCTGCAGCTGCATCAGATGGGGCATCCCGTCCACACACGAACCGCACCAAGTTGCCCAAAATTCGACGATGTACACTTTGCCGGGCTCGAAGCTGGTGAGGGGCTCGCCACGCAGCCAGGTTTCCGCTTGAATCGAAGGAGCCGGGGACTCGATCTGCAACACCACGTTGTTCTCCAAAGCCGTTGTCAAAGGTTGTGAGATTTTCTGCACGAGCTTATTTCCCTCTCAGAGACGGCACACGGTTCAGGGGAGAGAACATCCTCGTCTGCTCCATTGCATACCGTCCTGCTGCAAGCGTTGCAAGGTCCATGCCAGCGGGCTCAGCGCGCAAGTGCATGAATATGCTTTGAAAAACCTCCGCAGTGCCCGGATGGCGGTTGGATTGAACCTGACAAGTTTCTGCCTTTGTCAGGTTTTGAACGCGCATTGCCCGTGTTTCGCGCCGCCAGAAAAGCGTGGCCCATCCGCACGATCCTGAAGCCCAAACCGTCGAACACGTGCGACACCGCCGCAATATGTCGTGCCATGCATCGATGCCAAGCGCCTCGGCGTTGAGCTCGCAGCACGCCAGAACATCATCGACGAGACGTTCAAGCTCGACCCGGGAACGGGAAAACGGCCCGAGGTTTGGCCTTGGTCGGGACGGCCGAACGGCAATATCGCCGAGAGGGAAAGACGCAGAAGAAGATCATCACACCCGGCGAGCCGAAAGTGTCGGCAAGCCATCGCAGAAGGCAGCAAACATGCAGGCCCAGACGTATCGCTGGGCGATCTGAGGGAGTGGCATACGTTGCGCGCCTGGTGCAGAAATTGCTCGCATCATGCCGAAGTAAGGTCGGCCGCGCTAATCCGCCGGTATGGCAAAGGCGCACTATTCAGCACGGTCGAGGGCACTTGGTTGCCCGGGAATTGACCGGCTCATCACTGGTCAGTGATAATGCCAGCCAGTTCATCTCGAACGCCATCCTCTCCTGCGCGGATCAGAACCGGTCGAATGGCATTCCATGCGCATGGCAAGCATCGCTATCGCCTGTGGCGCGCCGACTGCAACACCGCGCGGCCGCACTCCCAAATCGCCTGGCAGACACCGGCCAAGTTCGCCACCACCTTCAATCCGCGACGGTCGCTCGCGCTGCGCTATGCGAAAGGCTCCGCGCCAGCCCCCGTCGCTTCACCCGCCCAGCAGCGCACAACCCACGCCGGAAACGAACCCAAAACTGGAGAAACTCGGGGCGACGTCATTTAGATTCCACCCATGCAGAGGTACTTCATTTCGAGGTAGTCTTCGAGCCCGTGGCGGGAACCCTCCCGCCCGATGCCGGACTGCTTCATGCCGCCAAAGGGCGCCGCATCCGAAGACATACGCCCCGTATTGATGCCAATCATGCCATATTCCAATGCCTCGGCCACGCGCCAGACACGCCTCAGGTTCGAGGCATGGAAATAGGCGGCGAGCCCGTAAATCGTGTCGTTTGCCTCACAGACAACCTGATCCGCATCGTGGAAGCGGATGATCGGCGCCAACGGCCCGAAAGTCTCCTCTTGCGCAACCGCCATGATGCTGGAGATCTCGGTGAAGGCTGTGGGTTTGAAAAAGGTGCCATCCTTGCCGATACGTTTGGCCCCGCATCGATTATCCCACCCTTGGCAACGGCATCTGCGATGTGGGACTCGATCTTGGCCAAAGCATGCATGTCGATGAGTGGTCAGACGTCCACTCCCGGAGCGAAGCCGTCGCCAACCGATAAGTGCCGGACTTTCTCCACGAACTTCTCGACGAACTCATCGTGAACGCTCGATTGGACGTAAAGCCGGTTCGATGAAACGCAAGTCTGGCCGGCATTGCGGAACTTCGCCTGGATCGCGCCGTCAACGGCAGCGTCAATATCCGCGTCGTCGAAGACGATGAAGGGCGCATTGCCGCCGAGCTCGAGGCTGACCTTCTTGATCTGGTCCGAGCACTGGCGCATGAGCAGTCGGCCAACCTCAGTGGAGCCTGTATAGCTGATCTTTCGGACCTTGGCATTGGAGCAGAGTTCGCGGCCCCACGCGATCACCTTCGGACGCATAGACCAGGTTGACAACGCCGTCAGGAAAGCCGGCTTGCTGCGCGAGGGCAAATATTGCACCTGCCACGAGCGGCGTCTGTTCAGCAGGTTTGAGCACGATCGCGCAGCCCGCCGCCAGGGCCGGCGAGATCTTGCGCGCCACCATGGAGGCCGGGAAATTCCATGGCGTGATCGTGCCAACAACGCCGATGGGCTGCTTGATCACTAGCATTCGGCGGTCTGTCGAGGGTGCCGAGATCGTCTCGCCATAGACGCGATTGGCCTCCTCGGCATACCATTGCAGATACGCCGCCGCATGCGATACCTCTGACATGGCTTCGGCAAGCGGCTTGCCCATTTCCGCAGTCAGAATCGCGGCGAGATCGCCTGCATGGTCGATGATCAGCTGATGCCATCGCCAAAGAACGTCGCTACGCTCTCGGGCAGTCAACGCGGCCCATCCCGACTGCGCAACATAGGCCTTGTCTACCGCAGCACGTGTCTCCTCCACGCCCATATCGGGAAGCTCTGCCAAAACTTCGCCGGTCGACGGATTGACGACCTCGAACGTCTTATTGCCAACCGGTCTGCCGAGTGCCGGCAGGCGGTCCATGGCTCCAAACAGGTGCGGGGATTTCAGACGGCGGATCATCGGCAGGCACAGGGGCAATACCGGATTCCTCCTCAACGCAGCGAACATCCAGGTCGACAGGCCGTCGGTGTGTATTCTGCACCAGCGGGTTCGTCCTAGGGCCTCGGCAAAGCAGCTGGTAGACCAAACATACGACAACAGTTCCGTTAGTTTGAGTGCCCGCGGTTCATCAGTTGATGGATTGAGCAGCCGGATGTTTGCTTCATCCACCCGCTGCCTGCTGGTGGCGTGCGAGTGTATTCTGCAAAAGGCGGCATACATGCTGAGGAGCGCCGTTTCGGCGAGAGGCCCGCCTGGACCGCCAATGCCGCGCAAGGCCCGCGAAACGACTCCGCGGGTCTGCATGATCTGCTTGGCCCACCGGCCTCCATATTCGCTCTTCCCACGAGAAGCCCCAAGGAAGAAGGAAGGCGAGATGAGTTTCTTTACTCATCCTTGCCGCCCAGCGGCGGGCCGACCACCAAAATGGCGGGCTCGGCCGAAAGCAGCTTCTTGGCCGCCGCCTTGACCTGTTTGAGCGTCACCCGACCGATGCTGCGGGCGCGACGCTGGTTGTAGTCGACGTCGGCCTTGTGAATCTGCAAATCCAGGAGCCGGTCTGCAATCGAGCTGGTCGAGCCCAGACGGTCAATGGCATAGGTGCCGATCAGGTGCTTCTTCGCCGCCTTGAGCTCGGCCCCGGTCGGTCCTTGCTGCGCCATCTGCTTTACCACATCTCGCACGATGCTCAGCGTTTGGGCGGCGCAGTCCGAGCGTGTCTCTGTCGTAACCAGAAGCTTGTCAAGGGTCAGTTCAGAGCTGACGTGATAGGCAAGGCCGCGTTTTTCGCGCACCTCCTCGAAAAGGCGGGAAGTCATGCCCGAGCCGCCGAGGATGTCATTCATCAGCACGGTGGCGAAGTGATCCGGCGCGCTACGCTTCACGCCAGGCCAGGCCAATCGCAGCGAAGTCTGCGGCAGGTCGCAGTTCTCCTCCACCAGTTGGCCGAGCTTCGGTACGACATCGGCGACGGGGGCGAGGGTTTGTTGCTCAGGCAAGTCACCAAACAGCTGGTCGAGCCTTTCCCTCAGCGTGTTTGCATCAATGTCACCGACCACGGCAATATGGAGCCCGTCGCGAGCGAAAATCGCCTTGTGGAAGGCGAGGAGGTCGGACGGCGTGATGCCGGCCAGGCTCTCTTTTGTGCCTTCTCCCGGCCTCGAAAAAGGATGCGTGCCATAGATCGCGCGCAGCCATTTGCGCTGAGCGATTGCGTCAGGGTCGCGCTCGCTGCCGACGATGTCGGAGACAATCTCGGCGCGGACGCGATCGATCGGCCCCTGGTCGAAGCGCGGCGCGTTGAGTGCGAGCCGAAGCAGGCCGAACGCGGCGTCCTGCTGTTTGGGAAGCATGCACACCGATCCGCAGATGTAGTGTCTTTGCGCCTCCAAACCCATCTCGGCGCCGGCATCGTCGAGCTTCATCTGGAAGGCATCGCTGTCGTAATTACCGGCGCCTTCGATGAACAGGCCGGCCATCAGATTGGCCATCCCCTCCTTCCCGACCGGGTCCTGCCTGATGCCGCCGTTGAAGGCAAAGCCGATGTTGACGATTTCCACTGTGTGGTCCTCCACCAGCCAGGCGATCATGCCCTTTTCGGACTTCACCTCCTGGATGTTCATCGCAGCATGGGGCTGAGCGCCGAGCGTCATCTCTTCATTCTCCGTCTTGGGCAAGAGATAGCCCGTGGTCGAACGGTCGAACGCGAGATAGCGGGCGGCAACTGCTTTGATTTGCGCGGCGGTAACCCTGCGGATGCGAGACGGCCGTTCCTCGACATCTTTCACGGTGCCGCCGGTGGCCAGCGTCGAGCCGTATATGCAGGCGAGGTCGTCCTGGTCGTCTTCGGCAAAGATCATATCGCGCACAAAGCGCTCCTTGGCCTTGCCCAGTTCCTCGCTGCTGACACCATCCTTGGCAATGCGAGCGACTTCGGCAGCGGCCGCCGCTTCGAGATCGGCCAGCTTGGCATCGCCGCGCGGCGCGCCATAGATGGCGAACCTGGTGTCGTCGAGCATGGTGCCCTGGAAATAGGCGCAGGCGCTGGAAGCGATACCTTGCTGGACAGCGAGCGCCTGGTAGAGCCGGCTGCGGTTACCGCCGCCGAGGATTTCGGACAGCAGGTCGAGCGCTTCGGCCTCGCCCGGCTTGGCGGTATGGTAAGACGGCACCACCCACTGCGTCGAAAAACTGGGCACGCTGACGCGGGCGTCGGAGAGCGTGACGGTGCGCCTGGTGTTCTGCTCGGGCTCAACCGGCCGGATGCGCGGCGGCAGGTCGGGCCCGCGCGCCACCTTGCCATAGGTCTTCTCGGCCAGCACCTTCACCGTCTCCGGCTCGACATCGCCGGCCACGATCAGCACGGAGTTGTTGGGCCAGTAGTATTTTTCATAGAAGGCGGTGGCGTCGACGCGGTTCAGCTGCTCGATCTCCTGCATCCAGCCGATGATCGGGATGCGATAGGGCTGGTTCTGCCACAGCGTCGCGTCGATCTCCTCATGGAGCACGTCCTGCGGGTTGGTGTCGGTGCTTGAGCGGCGCTCCTCGATGACCACGTCGCGCTCGGTCTTGACGACATCGTCGGTGAGGATGAGGTTTCGCATTCGGTCGGCCTCGAAGCTCATCATCAGCTCGAGCGCCGACGGCGCCACTGTCTGATAGAAGGCGGTGTAGTCGGAGGAGGTGAAGGCATTTTGCGAGCCGCCGATCTCGAACACTGCGCGGTCGAATTCGCCGGCCGCATGGTTGGTCGTCGCCTTGAACATCAGATGCTCGAAAAAATGGGCAATGCCGGATTTGCCCGGCGGCTCGTCGGCGCTGCCGATCTTGTACCACACCATGTGGCTGACGATCGGCGCCCGGTGGTTGGGAATGACGACCACCTCCATGCCGTTGTCGAGCACGAAATCCGTCGCCTTGCCGTCCTCCCATGCGACGGGGACCGGAGCCGTCCTCGCGCCGCCCAACTCGGTCGCAACGGACGTCCTGCGAAGCCCGTGAGTGCGGGGCTTGCTTCTGATAGGGAGAGTGGGATTATGGGCTGGGTTCCTGGCAAAGTGATTTGTTCCTCATTTTGAAGGCTCTATGTCTCCCGACGCCTATTGGGAGAAAGTGGATCGGCACGCGACGCCGAGCCAGATGAGCCGTCAGCGTGTTGCCGGGCCTGACGCGGGCCTCATCTTTGGATGCGTCCGGGGAACGTTCGGCAGTATTTTGGTGGGGCCATGGGAAGTCTGCTCGTTATCCATTGGGTGTTTGCGGATACCTGAGCATGCGCCGTGCCAAGTAAGAAAGCCCCGATTTGCAAGGTTTGATCCAACCTTGATACTTGCGATATCCGACATTGTCGGGCATCCGACAGAAAGCGCCTTTCGCCGGCGCGCCGGCTACGGCGCTCGCCTCCTCCGGCGTGACGACGATCCTTTGGCGGGCGCCGCGCACACCGATCTGCCCGCCTATCAGCACCGCGACATCGAAGGACAACGCGATCGTGAATGATGGGTCTTACGCAAACATGCAGCAGTGCCACCGCCATCAGGACTTCATCCGCCCCTCAAAGCCCCGAGCGCGAGGGGACGACGTGTAAGGCAACATGTCATCCTCGACAATGATGCCGCGCATAAAGAGGTAAGGTCCCTCGTCGTACCGGCGAGCCCCTTCGCTGGGTTCGCCGAGGGTCTGGTTTGCGAACGTCGACCGACAGCATCACGCATGGGCGGCCGGATCGATAGACAAGCATTGACCGTGCCACCAGCGCATTGAGGGCAGCGCAGAGTCCAATTGGCCTGTGCCAGCCGGTATGTTGGAGCTTCAAGTGTGGCCAGCCAAGCGGGCTGAGGCCATGGAACTCCTGATATCCTGGACAGTCCAGATTGCAACGCACGACGCCTTTGGTCATCGCCCGAACGTTCATTGACGCTCAGCGAAGCTTGCGTCATCCGGACGATCTGGGAAAAGCTTGGCGGGGCCGGCGCCTTCCCAGGCGCACGGGACGCGCGACGACCCATGTGGACCTTGGATTTCACTCCGCACCTACGCTGCTTTGGCCTTGTCAGCAGCCTGGGCGGCATAGCTGAGTCCCGCCCTTGCTCAATCTGCCAAACCATCTCGCTCACAAGCGATCGGGTGGTTTGTGCCGTCTGAACGCGCATTGTCAACTTGCCGACAGTCTGGGGTTCCGAACCCGACAGTTGATTCAAACCGACAATGGCCCGCCTCAGAAGCAGGCAACCGCGCTTCGTAGCAGGCCGAAGCTAATCGAGGTTCGCGGGTCTCGGTTTGAGTGTGCAGTGTCGCTGCGCGCCTGATCTTTCGGTCTGATGACAAAAACATCGTCATTTTGGCCGACGATATCGGTCAGGAGCGGGTATTGCGGTCGAGCAGCGACCCAAGCACGTCCACAAGATGTGCCGAGTTTGCAGGGTTGGGTCATTGTTTCTGTCGACGTTTGAGCGACAGCGCACGACGAAACGTCTGGCATACGCCTCGTCTGGCACGCGCCTCGCATGTGTGGCAGGTGCTGCTGGAGATCAGGCGGTCGAGTGGGCCTTGCAATTTTCCGATTTTGCTGCGCCTAAAGTCTCGTGTACAAATCAGGCTGGCGTGAATGGCCTGCCTAAGTTGCGACTTGTTACAAAGGAATGGATATATGGCGACTGGAACGGTGAAGTGGTTCAACAGCACCAAGGGTTTTGGTTTTATTCAGCCCGACAACGGCGGTCAGGATGTCTTTGTCCACATTTCCGCTGTTGAACGAGCGGGCCTGTCGACCCTTAATGAGGGCCAGAAGATAAACTACGAGGTCGAACAGGATCGCCGCACCGGCAAGTCCTCTGCAGGCAGCCTCAGCAAGGCTGGCTAACGCGTGCGGCAAGGATGCGGCATACTCCGAACGCATTGACCGGCTCGAAACCCGGCCGGAGCATGCAACCAGGTAATGCCGCGGCAGCGATTGCTGGAGCCGTCGCGAATTCCTCTGGAATGAGGCTCTTGGACGGGAAAGGCGGGGCTCGTCCCCGCCTTTTGATTCCGCGCAGATTGGGCCTACGGCTGCCGCGCGTCCCGAACGACTGTTGATACGGATTTAGGCTGCGACCTTTTTGCGGGTCCGTTTCGCCGGCGCCGGCACCGGGGCTTCCGGCTCTTTCGGTTTGCGGCCGAGTCCGATGGTCTTGGCCAAGGCGGAGCGCGTAGCGGCGTAATTCGGCGCCACCATCGGATAATCCGACGGCAGACCCCATTTGGCGCGATATTCGTCCGGGGTCAGACCATAGTGCGTCGACAGATGGCGCTTTAGCGATTTGAATTTCTTGCCGTCTTCAAGGCTAATGATGTAGTCCGGTTCGATCGACTTTTTGATCGGGACAGCAGGTTTTTTCACAGGCACAGGCTCTTCTGCCGGTATTAGTCCGGCCGTGCCTTTTAGAGCCCCGTGCACTTGGGCGATCAGGGCAGGAAGCTCCCCCGCCGGGACGGGGTTGTTGGAGACGTAGGCTGATACAACATCGGCAGTGAGCTCGATGAGGATGTCGGTGTTGTGGGCTTCTTCTGTCATAAACTTCTCCGGGCAGCTTGAAACACAGTCGGGCGAAGTGTCGCTACATAGTGGCGGTTGACGCTGAAAGCAAATGGATCGACGGGTGCGCTGCTCCCCACCATTGAAGTCTCGGGGAAGTATCCCGTCATCGTCCATCGGCCTAGAGGCAGCGTATTGCATTATGGGAGCGGTCGCGCCTGCCCCAAGTTAGAGGCAGGCATTCGCGCGTGAATTAATCAAATCCATCCTGAGCGTATCTCGCGTGGCAACCACGAAGGCGCTCTGGCAACGAAGCGAGGCGGATGGCCTTGCGGGTGGCCGAGAGATGTCATCCGGCTCTCCTGCCGACCTCTGCCGGCCAGATCTGGAGCAACAGCTTTGCGCAGATATGGCTCTCTTCAGAGGCCATCTATGATGGGAGCCGAGCGCGTCTCGAGCCGGGGAATAGGCTGCACATGCGCTGTGCCCACCTATTGCGATCGTGCTAACCTTGGCTGTTCGGACTTGCCGTTAAGGCAAGCGACAGATTGAAGTTATGCTGCACCATCTGATTCCCTGGCTCGGTTTCGAGAGCTCGCCGATACAGGGCCTGTGCCGCGTCATGCCGCCCCTCAATGTCCAAGATCACGCCCTTCGCATTCAATGCACGTACGTTTGCTGGGGCTGCAACCAAGACGCTGTCGAGCACCTCAACCGCTTCGTGCGGGCGCTTCTGGGCCACCAAGGCTTTTGTAAGCCGTATCGCCGCATCAACATTGTCCGGGTGCTGCTTCACCTCATCCCGCAAAGCCCGCTCTTGAACATCCTGACCAACTTCGCGCAAAATGCGTTCGCGCATAGCCGGATCGATTTGATCGGCGCTGAGCAACTCTGGGGAAGATGTCTCCTGCACGGAAAGAGCGGGCTTTTGCCAGCTGGCGCAACCGCCCAAAGGCAGAATGGCGAGTACGGCAAAAAGAAGTGAGCTCCGGCGCAGAAACATAGGCGATGGAGAAACTGTATTTCTAACAAATTTCATATTATCTCTCGGTTATCAGGGAGGCGGGTCGCGTTCAGTTAGGAAAGGTGGAACTACTCTAACAATCCGCTGTTCGATCCGTGCGGGAGTTTGACGGATCCTGCCGGGCGAATTGTAAAGTCGGAGGCGAGGTTTTGATAAGACAGCACGGCGAGATCGATCCCGTTTCGCGTCAGAAAGCCGCGGACGAAACGTCGGACATCCATTGACGTCAACAGAATAGGGCGGGTTTGACCCGGTTCTGTGTTCGAAAGGACCTGACGTATCTGTGATAGCATCGCTTCGCTTTGCCGATCCTCCAGTGCGAGATAGGGGCCTGCATCCGAATCTCGAACCGCGCCACGCATCACATCCTCGCTCTCGCGTTCGACGACCAGGGCGGACACGATGCCCTCGGTGTTGGCATAGCGGTGGCAGATCTGTCGCTTCAAACCAGAACGGACATATTCCGTCAGCAGGGCAACGTTTTGCTCACGCTCGCTCCATTCGGCCAATGCCTCCAACACGAGACGGGTGTGGCGGATTGGGATACCTTCCTCCAGGAGGCGGCGCAGAACATCGGCAATCCGAGGAATCGGCGTCGTGCGCAGCACCTCTTTCACAAGATCAGAATATTCCTGCTCCATTCGGCCCAGGAAATGTCGGGTCTCTTGGATGCCCACCAATCGCGGTGCGTAGCGGGTCAACGTTGCATGGACGCGCAAGGCGAGGAGTTCGCCGGGAGCCCAATGCTCCGTGCCGGCGCCCGTAAGGGCCTGTGCAGGGGTATGTTCGACCGGGAGTCTGTCCGTTTTCGGCTCACGCCTAAGGGGGATACCGCTCGAGTCGACGTGCGCTACATCGGCTCGGAGCGTCATCTGGCTTGGATCTATCGCGTCCTGTTCGACTGGCACGCCCTCGACATCTATCCGGAATTGCGATGTAGGCAGCTGCTCGTCAACCAAGACAGGGATGCGGGGAACGATAATGCCCAGATCGGCTGTGACCAGGAGCGAAACGCGCCCAATATGTTTTTGCAATTCGGCTTGATCGATCGCCTGCATAAGATTTGGCGCTAAAAAAAATGCGATCGGGAATTCCTTCGCAGGCGCGGCTTGCTTAGGCTCCGCTGCAGTTCCATCTTTCGCATCGGCAGTGCCGGCGCCCAGCACATCAGCCTTGACAATGCTTACCGCAGCGAACACTGCGGCCAGCATCAGAAAGACGGGGAGGGGAAACCCAGGAACGAACCCCATCACGACCAGGACGCCGGCCGCCAGCCGCAAGGCTCGAGTACTGGCCGTGAGCTGACTGACCATTTCGGTACCGAGGTTGATCCTCGCCGTCCCAGTCACACGGGTGACGATGGTCGCCGCAGTAATGGAGAGCAGAAGGGCCGGAATCTGCGATATCAATGCATCGCCTATCGTCAGCAGAGTATAGTGATGCAGCACCTCGCCGAAGGACATGCCCTTGGAGAGCAGACCGATCGAAATTCCACCCAGCATGTTGATGCAGATAACCACCAGCCCGGCGATGGAATCGCCCTTCACAAATTTCATCGCGCCGTCCATCGCGCCATATAGTTGGCTTTCCTTCTCCAATTCGGCGCGCCGCCGGCGGGATTCGTTGGCATCGATGTGGCCGTTGCGTAGCTCTGCGTCGACCGCCATTTGCTTGCCCGGCAGAGCATCCAGCGTGAAACGCGCCGCCACTTCTGCCACCCGTTCGGCACCCTTCGCGAGGACCATGAATTGCACCATGGTGACGACCAGAAATATGACGAAACCCACCACGATATTGCCTGAGATGACGAAATCGCCAAAGGTATGAATAATGCTGCCGGCCTCCCCCTCGGCCAGGATCAGTCGCGTCGTTGCGACCGTCAGCGCGAGACGGAATACAGTGGAAATCAAAATAACGCCGGGCAAAGAGGAAAAATCAAGTGGAGTACTGACATACAGGGCAACCATCATCAGCAGTATGGCCAACCCCATATTGAATCCTATCAGTGCGTCGACCACCACGACCGGGATAGGCATGACCATCATCGCGACAGCCAGAAGCAGCATCAACGCAACCATTAAATCCGGGCTGGCCGGCGCACGCTTGATGAAGTCACGCAGGACGTTGGCCATCGAGACACCTTTGCAATCGGTTGAGACTTACTCTGCTGTTACGCCCTGAAACGTAGCTTTCGAACTCCGAAGGCGCCTCGGCCTTGGCCAGCGCGTGACCCTGCATGAGAGCCACAAACAGGCGCGAAATGGCTGGGCAGCAAATGTTTCCAACGCAGCCAGCTTGTCAGCACCGAGCGCGACAGGATGTTTGGCTGGCCATAGAGTGCTGCTTGATGGGGCCTGCGAGCTTTCAATATGGGAGAGCAGCAATGCGGCCATTCCTGCTCAGCAGCACACGGCTGTCCTCAATACGATCGACTACCCATCCATCAGCCAAAATGGCCCCGACAAAATACTTCTCGCTGTCGATGACAAGATACGGTTGGGCCCCATGCCACACAGCTTCGACCGCGATTGCGGATGGCGCCTTCTCCTCTTTGATGAGCACTCCGTTCACCAGTGTTAGAGTACCCTTGGTGCGACGATCGAACGATTGCTGAAGCTTCTGCCAGCTGATGACCGATTCAGACGTGACGGTGCCCTCGGCGGTCACAACACCCTTTGCGGAGCCAATCTTGACGTCGAGAAGACCCGCTCGATCGACTTCCTCCTGCAGCTCTTTGGCCGCTGCCCCCGTAAGTTCATTGTCAGCGCGGTGACTGATCGTTCTGGACGCGACTTCAGCCCGAAGTGAATTGGGGCTCGATCCACTTGCATTGCCAAGATAGGAGAACATGCCCGAAAGCGCGCCGATCCCGAGTGAGCTGATTATGACCATGGCGAGCACACCGATCGGTAGGCGCGGTATGCCGGTCGAACCAGGCGGCTCTGCATCCTGCACGGACCAAGCAATGGACATCTCGCCTACGAGCAGGACGGCAGGAAGGGGCACAACAACGGACTGGCCTGCGGCGATATTCCGGTTGCCCTCGATACTGAGTCCGGGTGCAAGCGCCTCGAGTTCGATCGACTTGCCAAGAAGAGTTACACGAAGATGATGCGGTGCCAGTCCTTGCTCGACAAAGACCAAATCGGCATCGAAGCCGCTGCCGATTAAACACGTTTGAAGATCCGTCTTGCCGGTCAGTCCGCAATAGAGCCCCGAAAGCACTTCGAAACGGAGGGAAACGGCGTCATCCACAGAGCATCTCTCAAACAGGATAGAAGCCGCACGGCAATTGCCATGCGGCTCATTTCGGGACTACGTCGCGTCAATAAGGAGACGCGCTAGGGGCAGTCTAAAAGCCGCTTCCGACATTACGAAACGCGTTCGTCGGCGGCCTTCTTGATGGTCTGGAGATTGGTCGTTAGAGTGCGCAACTGGACACTCCTTTTCGTCGCCTCCAAGCTAACATTGGTTAGTTCTTGCACTTGCGCCTGAAAAGCAGTAGCATCAGCTCCGCTTGTATTGCCGGGAGTGCTACCGGTAGTTTTATCGGTGTTGCCAGTGCTATTGGTGTTGGTATTGCCTGATTTTTTATTATTATCAACTGCAGCCATGATCATTCCTTTTTCTGTTGGAGTTGTGCCGTCAATAACGGCCTGTATGACCTCACGCCGGATTTTCCCGCGTCAGGCATCTTCTGTGTCATCCAAAGCTTCATCGGCCTCAGCCATCGCATCGTTCGCGAATTGGAACGCGAACGATCGCAGGATACTTTGGAAGGCTTCACTTTGTGCTGCAGACTGTGAGTTGTCTTGAAGTTGATCATTTGAAACGGTCCGGTTATCCGCCCGATCGTTCCCGCCAGCTGGCTTGCCATCATTCCCACCAGCTGGCTTGCCATCATTGCCACCAGCCGGCTTGCCATCACCAGAATGCTCGGATTTCGAATCCCCATGGCCCTTTCGGATCAAGGAAGTCCCGAGGTTGCCAACTCCACTCCCAATTGCTGCTATCATCAGGTACTCCGGCATTTGCCATTGGCGGCGACGTGTTAAAGGTTAACCTCGATCAAGCTAAGGGCGGGAGCTTTCGAGAACCTGACGGCTTTTGACAAAAACCGGCCAGCGCAAAAACGTATGCTCTGCAGGATGTTGCTCTCGCATCGAACAGTCGACCACGATCTCGGCTGTTCGGCCAATCCCGCCGTCCACGCATGCCGCGACCGAATGGCAGCCGCAGCAGCTCGTTTGCATCCTCGATGCTGTGGTGTCGAACAGGAGACACGGTCCACGTGCTGCATGACCGCAATGACCGTATTCTTGCTGGCTCCACGGGCGCACGCAACGAGCAGGAACTCGGTCTTTGCATCACCATTCTCTCGCCTGCACATCACGGCCCGGCGCGGTGAGCTCATTGGCTTCGAGAAGGTCGGCGACCGTACGAACATGGGATGGTCTGCCGGCTTTGGGAGGCCGGTGCGGATCCTCTTCTCACCATATCGAAAGCTTGAAGCGGTCGGATTTTCTTGCCCTGTTCGTGAGAACTCCCATCGTCAGCTAATCGTCAGCCAAGCGGTCTATCTAGGCCGGCCGTGCCTGACCTTCGGATCCAAAGGTCCCGTCTCGACACTTTTTGTAACTATAGATCGAAATGGTTTCCCGCGCGATACGCAACGCACACGCTTCTCTGAAGCAAATGTGTGACTTTGTCGGTGGCGAACGAGAGGAGTGACGCCTCAATAAAATCGTCAGGCACGTGTCTAGGAAGGGGAGCTAGCCGAGTTGGTCTGATTTCATTCGCTGTTCCTGGAAATCGGCGGACTGAAGCGCTGATAATCTCAGGACATCGATATGCGAAAGTCCTGTGAGCTCGGGCCAATCTTGGCCTGCTACTGAGAAGCACTTTGGCGGGAACATTACGCCGTCGCGGGTCTGGCTGACCGTGACGTTAACCGAAAGATGCCGCTGGTCTCGTCAGCCGCCAGCACAATAGCAGCACATTCTCGCCTACTACGGAGACGCAATATGAAGGGCATTGGCCGACCACGGAAATCGCAGGCTGAAACTGGAGCCAGCCGCGCGGGGCGGGCGAGCAGTTCCCTTTCGCAATCAAGTCTTGCTGCGGGAGAAGGTGGACAGTCATTCGATTCCGTTGTGGAGCAGATGCGCTCTGGGGACGCCGATAGGAGGCCCTCCTCCCTTCCAGTTGCGCGCGGTCCAGGCGATGCCCGCGAAAGTCTGCCAGGCGCCTCGATTGGCGAAGATCAAATCCTGAACGCACCGCCACGTGGAGCCGCTGCGCCACCACGCGGAACCGTAGCGCCACGTGGCGCAGCCGCAAGGCGGCGCGGTTCTCCCTCCATGTCTGAGGGCGAAGCCATGGCGCCGGTCGGTAGCCAACTATCAACCGCGCAGGTGGAAGGCACCAGCTCATCGTCAAATGAAGATATCAGTCCGACACAGCTCAGAATGAACAGTCTTGTTCAACAACTGACTGATTGCGAGGCTGCGGCCAGGAAAACCGACGTCCCCGAGGAGGCGGTGGAGCTGATCAGTCGGGTCGTCGATGCAGCCTCAGCAATTCTGGAGTACCGCGCTAGCCTGCCTGCGGCTGAGGCGCAGACAATTATGCCAGACGACAAGGTGCGTAGATGTTGCCAGATCGTGTGCGACGCCGCGAATGAAGTAGACAAACTTGGCCTGTCGACGATCACGAAATTGGACAAAAAGACCAAGAAAGCGGCAGGTATGGTCGATAAACTCTACTCCTACTCCCAGGCGGACCGGCAGGAGCTGTTGATTTTAAATGTGGAGAACCACCATACGGCGGCAATTAAGTGGTGGGAAAAAAAGGCATGGCGCTCCGAACGGCAGCGATCCGCCTGCGCTGCCACCGCTAGCCTATCCAGTGGAACGCCCGTGATGCGGGAAGCCGAGCGGTGCGCACTGCGGCTGCGTGCCGGCTCGGTACTGAGTGTCAGGATCTGGCTGGTCCGTGAGCGGATCGGTCTTGCGCGGGCCAAGATTGAACTGCGGGCGAGCAGGTTCGAGCCAGATTTGAAGGAACTCCTCGTCGGTCGAAATGGAGTGGTGCAGCTGATGGCAAGCGCCGTTCAAGAAGCTCTTCGCGCCCTCTCTTTGGCGAAGGGCATAATGGATGATGGCAAAGCACTCAACGCTCATGATTGCGCGGTTGTAGAAAAGATCATGGAGCGGCTTTCGGATTTTGGATTGGCGTTGCACGAGGTGCATACCAAGCTAAGCCATACCTACCCAGATGCCGGCCTCCCATTGAAACTGTTCGAACGGATCGTGGACGATGCATGGATCACTGCGCACGATGCCATGCACTTGTTGAACCTGCAGTCTCCGCCGTCAGCCATCATGGCGCCACAGGCCCAGGCGGGCGCTGCGATGCCGGCCAGGGCAGGCGCTGCGATACCGGCTGACACTGCTGGTACGGCTGCAGTGTCAGAAGGCACTACAGGGCGAAGGAAAGGGAAGTCAAAGCATAAGTCGGCAGCTCGCGCCGGGACTTCTGCCGCCGGGCAGCCATCAACACCAGTCGCTGCGAACGCCGGCACAGTGCCAGCAGCCAAGGTTCTCGCGCGCTCGGATCAAGTTGCGAGTACACAGGTGAGAGCGCAAGAGGTGGCTGCGAGTTCGTCGGGGGCAGGCTCGACAATCGGGGGCGCCGCGTTGTCAATGGAGGTATTGACGGAGCGGCTCAAACGATTGGACGAACTTTTGCAGTTCGATCTGGCCGGTCAGCAAAGCGTCGTCTCCCAAGTGCGCCAGATGAAGCCTGAGGAGGCCGGTAAGGTCGTGGACGATGTGGCCCAGTACCTGCGAGCCCAGGCCATTGAGATGCAAACCTGTCTCGCCGGGTTGCAGGGGCGTAATGTACGCCTGCTACTCACCTCCACCCAGCTACCCAAAGTGCACGAACGCACAGACCAGCTCAAAGGGTTGCTGAACATGGTGCTGGGACAGGCCAACGCACTGAATGAAGGAAAAGCCGGCATTACGACTGATTGCATGAAGGCCTACGCATTTCCGGCGCAAAAATACCTGGAACATTTGTGCAATGCCGACGAATTGATGCCGCCGGAGGCACCGGTCGCGCTGCGTGGCGAGCCAGGAAAGCTGTTTGAGATGAAGCTGCAGCCCAAGATGCTGGTCAATGGTGGGATGCCGAGCCCGATGTGGGTGCACATCCACACGAGTCGCCCCGTCATGGCCAGAAACTTGGAAGGGCTGGCTGATTCCGAATTCACCGCTTGCCACGTTAAATCCAACGAACAGCGCGGCTACAATCGAGAGCGAGAGGAAGCCGATGCTAGGTCCGGTCGCGAGAAGGTCATAATTCATCGCGGCAAACTCACCCCCGCTTTCTGTAAGTCCTTGTTGACCTCGGGGCTTGGCCGCCAACCACGCCATTCGCGTGCCGAGCTCCCGTCGGCGCAGGCTGCATGACAGGGCACGTACTTTGGGGTCTAGGGCAGAATGCGGCCGGCCACGCTGTGAGTCAGCGAGCATTTCTCCTGGCCAAACCGCGAATGCCGCTGCGCGAGTTGCGGTCCGGCGATTGGAGTCGATCGGCTACCGTCAGGGCCGATTTGCGATGTCGCGTTACCTGCTGTTGACGTGGCGGCGTATCTTGCCTCCCATCCAACTTATCGCCGAGATCGCGCCGCCAAGATCGAGGCGGAAGGTCTTCCTGCGAGCGCGGAGCAGGCATAGCCGATCCGATCGGGATCGGCGCATTGCAACGACCCAACGGTGTGGTGGAGAAAATTGGATTCGGGAGAGCTCGTATCCAAGAGGCGGAGTTCCGGCCCGAATACAATCCGCTCGCCCGCTGCACCCACGATGCGCATCCGCAGTTTATTGTCTGGGAGATGGGCTGGATTGCTCGGCGGCGCTGGCGCTAAGGCGGGGCTGATCGCCGGACAATCAGCATTCACTGCCAACAGCCTTGCAACCGTCACCAGTTGCAAGGCTCGGCGGCGGGTCGACAAATCACATGAAATCGTCGTCGGACCCGCTATCGCTGCTGTCGCTGTCCTCGGTTTTGTGGAGATAGAGTGGAGGTTTGCCTGCACGCTGCCACTCACCGGCACTGTTCTTCGTCCATTTGTCGGGATGCTGCGTAGGGTCAAGCACCAGGTCGCCATGATCCACTTCAACAAACCCCATCGTCTGCGCGCGCGCTTGTGCTTCCGGATTAGCCGCACGCCAATTCAGCAACGGTCGGTCGCCGTCTATCCGAAGTTGATGCTCCAGCAGAATATCGCCCGCATTTTCGACGAGCGGATGGGCGACTTGAAGATCCACTATGGAAGTGACCTCAGTTCGACCAGGAAATTGTTCCCGCCAACTTTCCGATTCGAACTCGTTCATGCTGAATCCGCCTTCCATTCTCAGCAGTCCGGCACTCCGGTCTCCCAATTGGTAACTGAAATATCGCGCGTGCTCCGTATCTCGACGGATGCCATATTGCTGAGCAACGTCCGCGGTGCGCCTGGCTCGTGACGATACGAACTCCGAATACTCTTGAGGATTGTCGGCGATGTGCGTGATTTCATCACCATGAAATTGCCTCACCTGTCTCCTGAAGGAAGTCCTGTTGATCTCCACCACAGGAGGTCGGGAATTGAGGGAGTATGCTTGGGGAGCCGCCGATGATGAGGCGCCGCTACCTTCCGATCCGGATAAGTGCATTCGGGCAAATGTGTCCGCGAACCCTTCGCTTCCTGCATCCGATTGCTCGCCGGCATTATGCGCGCGGTAACTATCGGATGAGCCACCAATTCGACCATACATGACGATTCGTACTCCTATGTTTCGCAACCGAGCTCAAGTTAGCACGGCTGTTCAACATAGGTCGCTTAGTTGACGACTAGCTGACGAGGGCATTCCAACGGCTGCACGAATCAAATCCGCACTGCCGGCCTCAAAACCTCGGACTGCGCCACGCACCGGCCAGCAGAGGCTGCAAGGTCATGCCGGAGGACTTGCCGTAGTTGCTGGGTGGCAGATCCGAGGGGAGTGATTGCCCCAGGCCCGCGGTTGCGCGGTTGGCCTGACAGAGACACTGGGGCACGGATGGCCAGCCGACATTTGCCACTAGCTAGCATGGAGCCAGGTCAGTTTTGAACTGGGCAGTCGTGGACTTCCAATGACTAGGCCAAGCCTGCGGCAAAGAGTGCTTTCGCGACAGGCTGGAAATATTGCATAGGAACGGCGTTGCCGAGTTTTGTAGTGCTTATCAGCTGACGTGCTAAGACATGGTCATGGACGATCGTCAGGCGTAGTGCCCGCGCCTCACTCAACACATGTGAAACGCGCTCACCTTCGGCACGGCAAACTAAGAACGGCACCCCGGTTTCACCGCGAACGTAACGCAGACCGATCAGGACCGCCCTTCCTGTTAAGACCAGCGTGGCGCGATGCACGCCAAGCGCAGGCTCGTCGGCCGCCTCCTCGCGGATGCGACGCTGTTCACCTTTCAACTCTGGCGCTCCTTGCTGATCCTTCGACTCGCGCGTCACTTCGGTATTGGTCATGCGCATTTCGCGCAGATACAACGCGCGCTGGAGCAGGAGATCGATCAGTCCGCCGACCAGCAGTGCGCCGGCGCCAATTCCCATCAGCAATTTTGTCTCCATAAAGATGAGGCCAACACAGCCCATGCCGCAGATCGGCAGAGGGACCATTGTCTTCCACATCCCGAGAAGGACAATGGAAAAGGTTGCGCTGAGAACCAATACCTTGAACATGGTCTTGCAGACTTCGACCATGGAACGAGCAGACCCCAAGCGCTTCAGCCCTTCAAAGGGGTCAATTTTCTTAAAGCTGAGCTTCATCGGCTCCAGAGAGAAGACAAATCCACCATTGGCTAGCAGGCTGGCCAAAATCACCGCGGCGACGAGGGTTCCAAGCAGCGGGCCAACAGCCGCGACGGTGAGTTGGACGAGCACAACCAATGCCTGCGGCACCGCGGTATCGAAAGGTAGGCTCTGCAACTTGGTGGCTAATAGGAGCGCTTCCCGGCATTTGTCCTCGATCACGCTGCCTCTTAGCCAAAGGTAGCCGAGCCCAGCGCAAGTCCCGACCGCGCGGACGAAATCGGAGCTACGTGGCAGCTGTCCTTTTTTGCGCGCTTCACTTAACTTCTTCGGGCTGGCGGCGTGTGTCTTCTCTTCACTTGTGTCGCTCATGGCAGCAATTTGTCGAACCACTCCAGCGCGCCGTTGGCTTGTGTGACCTCCAGTTTCATGCTCTCCACCAGATAGGCAGCGTAGGTGACCATGAGAACTGGAAAGACAATGTTCTTGATTGCCGGAGACAGTTGGCTCGCCTTAAATTGCGGGGCAAAGCGACGCAGCAGCATCATCGATATATCAATCAGTATCAGGAAGAACACGACAGGCCCCGATACCAATAATGCCGTGCGCATTATGCGGTCGAGAAGCCCCAACAACTCCATTGCTCCTGGCCCGCTCAGTGTCGGGTGAAACTGATACACCGGCCAGATCAAGTAGCTGCGGTACAGGACACTGATCAAAGTTTCCAGGCCTCCTGATCCGACGAATATGGCAATCGCAGTGATCCCCAGAAAAACGCCCATCGCGGAAGCCTGACTGTTCGTCGCGGGATCGGCCGAAGCGGTCGGGCTGCTGATGCCGCGTTGGTTGTCGATAAGCTCCCCGGCAGCCTGAAGGCCCCAAAGCGGAATGCCAAGAAAAGTGCCAAGGAGTACACCGACAAAAACTTCCTTGAATCCGAGCAGGGTTAGCTGGATCAGGCGTGTATCAGAATCCAGCGCCGGCAATCCGCCGCTGACGTGTGCCAGGCATGGTAGTGCGAAGCCAACAGCCAAACAGCCCCGGATCAGCCCACTGATCTGCGAGCGTGTGAATACGGGAAAGATCAGCATGATGCCCATCGCGCGGGCTGCCCCAAGACCTGCCGCAACGACGAGTTCGAGAGCCGTCTGGATCAGAATTTGAATATCGGCCGATGGCGCGTCCATGGGGCGGACTAGTAGCTAAGTGTCATTGCGGGAAACTCGGTGAAGATCTGATCGGCTAGCTCTATGAGCGGGGCGCCTAGCACAGGAGCAAACAGCCCAATCACCGCGACAACGACCAGAAGCTTCACGGTGAGCGGCAAGCTTTCATCCTGGATCTGCGTCGCCGCCTGGAGGATGCCGATGACGAGGCCGACAACCACTGATGCAATGAGCGGCGGTAGAATCCAGATCATGAAAACCACCAGTGATTGGCTCATAAGAGTAATGATGCTGGATTCAGTGATGATCAGCCTCCCGGTAACGTATAACTCAGCACAAGCCCATGCATCAATTTTGACCAACCATCAATGGCAACAAACAAAAAGATCTTGAACGGGACAGATATAACAGTTGGTGAGACCATCGACATACCCATTGCCATCAAGATAGTTGTCACTATCAGATCTATAACAATAAAAGGCAGATAAAGTAGAAATCCTATCTCAAATCCGCGCTTCAATTCTGATAGCAAGAAAGATGGTACAAGTATTGCAAAGTCATCAGGCGTGGCTGCAGCGTGCATTTCCTCTGGCCAGACCTTTTCTGTCGAAGATAGGAAAAATCGCCGCTGCTCTTCATTTGTGAATTTCTTGAGATGCTCGCGCAAGGGCTCACTTCCGGCTTTAGCGGCGCTTACCCAGTCGTCGAATGTCTGATAGTGGAGCTTGGGATCCGACATGCGGTCATAGGTCTGCTCAGCAACGGGCGCACTAACGAACATAGTGAGGATCATCGCCGCGGCGTACAGCACCACATTGGGTGGTATGGTCTGGGTCCCGAGCGCATTGCGGACGAGGAAAAGAACAATTGATACCTTTACAAAGGCCGTTGTCGTGGCAACTGCTAAAACCAGCAGACCGAGTCCGGCGGTAACCGCAAGAAGCGCCAGGATTGTCGGCTGAGCTTCACTCATTGCATGCAAACCCGCCACGGAGCCTGATGCCCAGCTCTTCTCCGATGCGGACAATGTCGCCACGCCCGATACGCTGACCATTGGCCACTATGTCGACCGGGCCGTCGATCGGCCATCCAAGTTCAAAAATATGCCCTTCGCCGGCACTTCTTAATTCCCCAAGAGAAATAGGCCAGCGGCCGCATTCAAAGACAAGCACGATCTCGACATCGTCGAGATCCTTAGTAAGCTCCAGTTGCGATCCGGGTTGTGTCATATGCGCATTCTCCAAAGGACACGGTCGCGGGCGGAAAGGCCCCCGCAAGATTAATTCATCGCCGTCAAGATCCGCCCCGGCGCACAACTGGCCGACAGCTAGGGTGATCTGGCCGCGGCCGAACGGCGCAATATCGGGCAACAATGCATCACCGACACATGCGCTTCGAAGAAGCGCCGCAGGAAGGCGAAGCGTGCCGACCTCTCCTGCAACAATGAGCGGGAGCTCTGGAGGCAGCCCGCCCAGCTGCCGCGGCAACTGGGCAAGCAGTTCGCCTAGCGCGCGAAACGCAGGCGGTACTAAGCCGTCAAGAGGCGTGAACAGGAATAGACGGCCCTTGCCCTTGACCGCGCCGAAAATGATGTCGAGTTCAAGATGAGGAGCCAGCATCGTGGCTTCGCATACGCGCACGAGTTGCACGTTCAGACGCGTCGTCTCCTCCAGTCGAGTGACAAGCGGCTCAAGAGCGAGTTCGAGAATAAGCGAAGCAGTTGGCTCGGAAGGGAAGGCCAAGCCGTTCTGCACTGTCGTGATGAACTCCTCTACGAGCGGGCGCGACAGCGACAAGATGACCGTCTCGGCTCCCACTCTCCAGACGCAGTCAAGCATCGGAATGGCAGCAGGTTCCTGCTGCCAGACAAGCCCTGCCGTTCGCACCGATAGCGGCACCTCGTTGATCCGGCTTTGAAACGGCGTGCGGGGCGCTGCTGTATCATTGAGCCACGAGACAACCGTGCGGGACAGTTTCAGAACTGGTTCGAACATGGCGGGTGTGACCGCAGCGGCTATCAAAGACTGCACGGTCGTGTCATTCGGACGACCTCTTGCGACTGTCGGATCCGGTTGCGCGGCATTTAGGCAAGCGACCCCCTCGCATATTTCAGCAGTATCTCGTCGTCGGCCTCGATCTCGGCTGCGGCCTCCGAATGAGTCTCGACGGCGCGCCGCACGTCGTCCTCGATTTGTTGCCATTTGTCCCTTGCCGCCGAACATATGACCCATAGCTCCCTCGTCCTGGACGCCGCCATCTCAGCCTCCTCTTGAGCGATTTGGGCATCATCAAGCATCTGCCGTCTGGAAGTGATCTCAGCGGCAAGCTGTTCAGTGTGAAGGCGGTGACGGTCGAGCGCTGCGCTAGACAAGTTGTCGAGTGACATCAGATGCTGATAGAGCGCTGCTTCTGTTCTTGAACAATGTTGCTGTATCATTGCAAGCTCCCTAGCGGCATTTTGTACGGCTGAGGCGGCCACATCGCGCTGGGCTTCCTTCTTGGACAGCTCGCCAAGGGCACGACGCTCTTGCATTTCCTTCAGAAGCCGTAACCTCGAAGACTGAACCCAGTTCACGCGGTCAGACGCGACATCCATGCGACCGTCTCCTCGAAATCTGACGCGTCATCTTCGCTCTGGCGCAGAAACTCCCTCAGTTCGTCGATTGACGCGACGGCCCGGTCAGTCAGGGGATCTCCACCTGGCTTGTATTCGCCAACATTGATCAAGAACTCGGTCTCGGCATAGCGCGATAGGAGCTCGCGGAAAATGGATGCTGCCTTGCGATGTGTCCCCGAAACGACTGCATCCATGACGCGGCTGCGACTCTGCAGCACATCAATAGCGGGGAAATGCGATCGCGCCGCAATAGCGCGTGAGAGGATGACATGGCCATCGAGAATACCACGCGATTCCTCGGCGATTGGATCACCTGTGCCATCACCCTCTACAAGCACCGTATAGAAGGCCGTGATTGAGCCCCGCTCACCCATGCCGGCGCGCTCGAGCAGGCCTGGCAGCATGCCAAAAACGGAAGGAGGAAAGCCCCGTCGCGTCGGCGGCTCACCCGCAGCAAGGCCTATTTCGCGCATAGCGCGGCAGAAGCGCGTCAGCGAATCCAGCATGAGAGCAACGCGTAGGCCCTGATCGCGAAAATATTCCGCGAGCGCAGTCGCCATTGGAGCGCATTGCGCACGCTCCACCGCCGAGCGGTCGGAGGTTTCAACCACGACGACCGTACGGAGAAGGCCCTCTTCACCAAGATTCCTTTCGATGAATTCACGAACTTCCCGTCCACGTTCGCCTATGAGCGCCACTATGACGACGTCAGCGGCGGCACCCTTTACGATCTGTGACAACAGCGTCGACTTGCCACCACCTGGCTCGCCATAAATCCCGATCCGCTGGCCCTCGCCGCACGTCAGCAGACCATCGAGGACACGGACCCCAAGCGGGAATGGCCGCTCAATCATGCGCCTCGTCATCGGATTGGGGGCTCTGCCATGCAGTGGCCGAGTTTCGACGGTCTTGATTTCGCCTTTGCCGTCCAATGGGCGGCAACGACTGTCGATCACGCGACCGAGCAAATCGCCGCCGACGGGCACCTCACGCATTCGGCCAGTGGCCACGACCTCTGCGCGGCTGGATAGGCCCACCAAGTCCCCGATCGGTGTCAGCAATACACCATCACCCGACAGGCCGATCACCTCGGCCTCGAGCGACAGCCCGGTTCGCGGGTCCTCTAGGAGGCAAAGTTCCCCAATACGAGTGTCTGGCAAGACGGCATGAACCAGTGTGCCGATAGCCCGCGTGATCCGACCCCGCACCGCACGCGTGTCAATTCGCTTGGCCGCAGCCCTCAACGACGAGATTGCTGGAACGAGAGCTCGAGTGTCGGCGTCAGCGTTATGTTCTGGGACGGGCTTTCTCATAGCTCGCCTTTTTCACAGAGCGTCCCGAAACCAAGGCGCAGCGCGCGCATCTGGGCGTCAAGTCCCAGGTCGACATTGCCGTACTCGCTCCACAGCACGCACCGTTGCGGCGACAACGTCGGGTCGGGCTCGATCCGCACCCTTGGTCGACCATCCTGGCCGTCGCATCGAGCAAACTCTCGTGCAAGCATGTCGACTTGCATGGGAGAAACATGAAGGCAAACTTCGGCGCCGCTGTATTGACACTCTATGGCGTGACGAACAGCCCTCACCAATAGCTCGCCCGGATCGAAAGCGCCGATAAGATCGCTCAATATTTCCATCACGAGCTGCGGCAATTCCTGCTCCAGAGCCGCCTTTCGTCGCGCGATTTCGGAGATTGTCTCCGCAATCAGCCCTGCCATCTCCTCGGTGCCTGCATTCGAGCCCTCCATGTGGCCGCGCGCCCACGCCCGCTGGTAAACGGCGCGTGCCCAGTTTCGAACGCGCTGCCGATGCCGTTCTGCCGCGGCAAGCGCTTGCGCGGCGCTGTGCCAGGTTTCGAGCTCGCTCGCGGGTATCAGTGGTCCGACTGGACGCATCTGCGGCGCTATTGGCCCCTCGGAAAGTTCGGCTGTCATTTCACCGGGGTCTCTGTCTCAAAATGAGCTAGTACAAGTGAAAGCAATTGGCCGGCGGCGGTCCAATGCTCAGGTGCTGGAGTCTCCGCGGCAGTCCCCTCGGGCAACCGAAGAAGCACGCGGTTACGCTCGGTCGCTGAACTGTCCTGGAGCCAAGCCCCAAGACATGCATGTCCATCGTATTCGATTTGCTGAGCGAGTTTTTCTGGGTCCGCGATCAGTCTGTTCTCAACGGCATGCAGCAGGTGTCGGATTCCGAATGCGTGTGCATCCACGCCGATGCGTTTAACAAGGATGGCAAGCTCAGGCTGAGAGACAAACGCGACCAGCGAACGGGCATGCCAGATACTACCAGCAAGAAGGGCAGCTCGATATGGATCGTGCCCGCGTAGAAGGTCCGGCCTGCAGCCGATGTGGTTCAGATCCACGTCATAGTTGCCCAGCAATTCTGCCAGCCTTGGATGCAGTCTGGAACACTTCTGCAACTTCACTAACGTTTCTGCCGATAACGCCGGATCAAGACGCGCCGCTAGACGGGTCGGATGGGCCGAAGCCGCAAGCTCGCTCGCGCCCGGAAAACGCAATTGGTGCGGACCATCAGGTCGGGCGGTCTGTATAGGCATTTGCAATGAGATGTCACCCACGTCCAATTGCAGGCATTCTTTTGCGAATGGCCTCGACAGCAGAAGCATCCCGGCGCCCCTCGACCTTGGAAACGCCGGTTGATTGCTTGCGCCGACGCGTAACAACGCTGACCAAGAGATAACAGGCCAAGGCGAATACGGCTGCGGCAAAACCTGTCACGGTCGCCAGAATTGGCGCAGGAAGAGGTATTGATGCTTGTGGCAAAACAGCAGTCGGATCGGGCCGTTGCTCGTGTGCGGACCGTTCTACCGGCACCAAAACCACTTCCACCTTATCGTAGGACAAGCCTTCGATGCTGTCGGCTACCAGCATCTTTATCTTTGGCAGCAGAGCCGCGACATTTGTTTTGGCGTCGTGCCTGATAAACACCGAGGCCGAGGATGGCGTGGCGCCGGCTCGCACAAGGTCGTTATGCGGCAGCACGACGTGAACACGTACAGAAAAAACGCCATCGATATCGCTGATCGTCCGCGACAACTCTTCGCTCAGGGCATACACGTAACGGGCACGCTCTTCGGTCGGCGAGGCAATCAGGCCTGATCCTTGGAATATCTCACCGAGGTTCTTGAAGGATTGGCGCGGCAACCCCTTGGCGTTCAGAAGGTTGATTGAGAAGGCGAGCAGCTTTTCGTCAACCTGGATCGTGCTGGTCCCATCCTTGGCGACCACCCGGATCGCGGCGACCCCGTTGTCTTCAAGAAGTGCGAGCATTTCATTTGCCTCACGCTCTTGCAATTGCGTGTAGAGGTCGGTTTTGCAAGCACTGAGGGCGACGAGAACTGGCAGCATGACAAGTCTAATCGACCGCCACCCTGACAGGCCACGCATGATTTCGCCCTTGGCCAAGCCAATCATGCGCCCGGTTCAGCCTTCCTTCAAAAGTTTATTCACGGATGATGTGATGCCGCTGACGCCTTTGGAGATAAGCGCCACCTGGGTGACGCCGTTGTAAACATCCCGAAGACCAGCCATCATCGTTTCGAAGTCTTGCCCTTGTTGAGGAATGCCCGAGATTCCGGTTCCCGCCTCACCTGCGACGGGAAGCTTCTGCGCCGGTCCCGGTAGAGCGCCCTTCGAAAGGGCTATGTCATGGTCGAGCGCGGGGAAGGAAACAGTGTTGTGTGGATATAGGGAGGAAATCGTCTGCAACACGCGATCGCCCATGCCGCTCGTCGGCGCAGCCGCGCGCTGAACATCCATCGCCGCAGCAACTGGCGCCGCACTCGCTGGCCCCGCGGCGGCATCGTTTTTCAGCGAGTCGGCTGCATGCCCTAAGGCGCGCTCAAACTGGGCCTGCTCGACAATCGACGGTGATCCGACCCTGGGGAGGCCAGCCGTTAGAGTGGCAGAGATCGACGTGACAGGCATCATCATGTAAGGACTCGGTTGCTCTCTCTGACCGGGCGAGCCCCGCCCATTCATCACCCGGTGTCGGCGCAACACTCCTAGGGGGGCAAGCTGACAACAAGCTGACTAACGGCGGCGTCATTTCGACATCTAAAATCTCTTCGGCAATTTAGTCACTTGTGATGATTTCAGCGTTTGGTTTATCAGTGCGACATGCCGAGAACGCTTATCCAACCCGTCACCCTGCATGTTTTGAGACTTCTCTGTGCCGGGTTTTTTCTGTCCACCGGGATTCACCCGGCGCACGCAGTCCCGCTGTCCCTTCCGGCGACACCCTATAGATACACGGTTCTGGATCAGGAACTCGCTGCAGCGTTGCAGGAATTCGGCAACAACCTGAATATCAGGGTCAACATCAGTCCTGCGGTGAAGGGGCGAATTCGCGGACGTATGCCTGATTTGCCACCGCGCGCGTTCCTCGACCGCTTGACGAACCTTTACGGTCTCCAATGGTACTATGACGGCCTTGTGCTCTATGTGTCTGCTGCACAAGAATCGCAAACTCGAATGCTTTTGATGACGTCGATTCGCTTCGATGCGTTCAAGGGGGCTCTCGACAAGCTTGATATCTCCGACGAGCGCTATGTAGTCAAACCCGTGCCAGGCAATGGCCTCGTCTTCGTTTCCGGTCCACCGCGCTTCGTCGCACTCGTGGAGCAGACCTTTAACGGCTTGGTGGCGGAGGCGCAGGCGCAGACTCACATAGCGGCCACGCCAAAGGAATCAGTGCTGATCTTGTTTCGCGGCTCCTCCACTACGGTCGTTCGCGACGGACGACCGGATGCTTCTTATTCTTCTGACATCCCACAACAGGATAGCGTTGGCGGGAAGCCTGAGCTGGGCAAGAAATGAACATTGAGGATTTGCCGCAGCTCTGAAGAACATGACTGCGGCTACCCCTTTGTGAACTCTTCGCAAACTCGTCAGTTTCTCGAAAGCTAATCCGCTCATGATGAGTCCCGGCAGCTCTCGCGGTGACTCCGGCCATTGTGTTGGACCGAACCTTGGAGCCGGCCCGGAACACAGCAATTGAAGGCAGGGCAGGCGCATTCGTGACCTGCCGACGCTTGGAATTGTCGAATTTTGTGAAACGCAAGGGATCTTCTGTCGGGGTCTCTTGTGGGGATTTCAACGTCACGTCTGAGGATGCACAATGTCGGCCAGCAATCTTTCAACTTTCTACCGCTCAAATTCGCTACAGTCCGCAAGGGGTTGGCCGGGCCTGAAAGTTTCCCATTTTGCGACCCAGCATCAGCAAAGTGCATCGTGCTTCGAAGCGATGCTGTCCACTTGTGTGCTGGCAAACAAGCCCGGCTCTTTCGCGCAAGGGGATCTGCCAACGTCGAATCTTGATTCGACAATGGATAAATTGCGGCAGGACCCTTTGGGCCATCTGGCACCGGATGTCGAATCGACATTGAAGGGCTTGGAGCAACACCCACTGGATCTGCTGCCGCCACATATGAGGGCGGCTCTCAAGGAGGACCAATCGCAACGCTCCAAGGCGACTGAAGCCCAACATCTGCTCCGCGTCACCCCGAAGATCGAGCCGGCTCCCAGGCCGAGCCCCGGAATCACGTGGAACGGTGGGTCGCTGACCACGGCTGAGTTGCAGATTGTTGCGGTACTCAACCGTCACAAGGACCAATGCCCGCTTAGTTGGAAGTCGTTGACCGAGAAAGCCAATGATCCCTCTACGCCACCGGATCTGAAAGCGGCGATCAAGGGACTGCAGCAGGATTCGGGACTTTTTTATGCGATTGGCTCGCAGGGCGACGGCCGCTGTGGAGGCAAGATCAACGCCAAGGACTTGGCCGGATTTTCAAACCACCACCCACAAGTTGCTGCATTTCAGGAAGCCCAAGCGCAAAGCTACGAGCAGAACTACATACCATCCGACGGCAGCGGAGGTTTGCAGCCTTCGGTCATGACCTTGAGCGATGCCTTGCGGGAGTTTTACCGGTACTCCGAAAATCTGTCCAAGGACCTGAGTCTGGATGAGTTCAAGAAAATGGTCGGCGGCGAATCGAAAAACGGCAAATTTCCGCCCCAGGTCATTGCGGCGGCGCAATATTTCCTCGATCACCCCGATGCTTGGAACCAGTTGTGCGGTGGCTCGAAAGGGAAGATGCACAAAGAGGATTTCCTGCAAGTGGCCTCATCGTCGATGAGCCTCACGCAAACTGAGCTGAATACGGTCGAGATGATCAAGGACCATCAGGACACGTTCTTTGGAAGCGGTGTTCTGACTCGCGACAAACTGGCGAAAATGAAAGACGACAAGAGCCTTGATCCGAAAGTGCGGGAAGCAGCCTCTCAGCTCCTTTCAGATCCTCTTTTGTTTGGCCTCCTGAACAATTCGATCACGGGCTATAAGACCCATCATAAATTCTTCGACTTTGGCGGCGGGCATACGGTTGATTCCGGCAATATCAGCAAAAAAGACTTTGCCCATTTTTGCACAAACATGTCGTCTGCGAACCGCAACGTTCAGCAGCCAATCACCCACGGCGCCCAAACCGCAGAAGAGCAGAATGCCGTCGCGGACATGAAGATGGGCCTGATGGACCAGCCTGACATTAAGTCAGCCAAAAAGAACGGCGGGGCCGTCATGCACGTCGTCGACTCCGTGCTCAAAATCGAGACGAAAGTGCTCGACTTGGCGGCAACGGCGGTGGGACTGCTCAGCTTCATTCCGGGCCTCGGACAAGTAGCCGATCTTGCCTCGATGGTTCTCGAGGCTGAGTCGCAAGCAGCCAATCTCCTGCGTACGGCCATTAACGGAGGCGATATGAAGCGAGCGCTGGAGGAAGCTGGCCTCAATATGGCCGCGCAGGCGATCGGCCTTATCGCAGGCCCCGAGGTCAAGCTGGCCATTCGAAATGGGCTCGTAAAGCACCTGATGGAAGAGGCCTTGGCGGCAGGCATTGATCTTTCGGTCTCGACGGCGCAGGACTACGCAGAAGGCTATGTGAATAACCTCCAAGCGCGCCTTGCAGGCGGCCCTGAGCAAAACCTAGGCCTTCCGAGCATGCCATCATTCCAGAGTGTGGCAAGCAATGTGCCCTTCGTCGGCATTGCCTTATCCTAGCCGTCGCCTTGCGCGGAAGCTTTGGCTCGCGCGCTGAGATAAGGGTCATTGTGGCACAAGCAGGGGTTCATCCGCATCAACGCAAGCGGTGTTCCTGACGCCATCTTGATCGGACTGTGAGGGAGATGTCCGAAGTCTGTGAAGGCTTCGGTATATGACGACTTCAGAGTTACGCTGAGCCCAGCCATCTCGAGCCGGTGCGCCGGGTCGAGGTTTTCACGGGCGCCGGCCGGCAGCGGGAATGGTCTCCGGAAGGCACGGCGCGGATGGTGGCGGAGCTGGCGCAGCCGAAGGAACGGCTGTCGCGCGCCCAGGGCGGCCTCCCGAACAGCCAGACGATGATCTCCTGCGGCCTATATCCTTGTGCCCACGCTCAAGGCAGTCGGCTGAAAACAGCGCTAAAACAGCATTATCCTGCACTGCACCCTCGATCCTTGCGCTCACCGATCGCTCGTCGACACGCACGCGGTCAAGTCGTTATCGGCGCTATGCCGATGGGCTTCGAGAGCAAGGTGGACGCTGAGCGGTGCGTCAGCCTCAGGGCGCGGCTGGCCAGCTTTGGGTCTCACGCTCTATGACGGCAACACCCGGCTGATCCACTTGGCCTGTTCGGGGGCTCCCGGCAGCGGCGCGGAAGCCACGGTCCGCCTTCCTCGGCTTCAGGCCAAAGACACCGCAGCATGCTCCAGAGCTATGTCTGCCGCCTTCGCCCCATCGTCGCTGGTCATGTGGAAAGGACAAGCAGGCTACGCACCCCATAATCCCGTCGGGCAGGATTCGACAGTCGACGGCGAGACATTCGCCAAACCTCACCCTTGATTCTCAGCAACGTTAAAAAAAATTCACATAATGTTCGTGAGCGTAGTCTCCTGTCAGGTGGTACATTAGCCCCAATATCTGGCGTCTTAGTCGTAGAAAGGACTGTGATCCATCTTCCATTAGCATCCATACCAGCGGATTTACAGCAAATGACAAGAAGAGATCTCATGCGGATTGATGGGGATAGAAGGGCTAGCGGCTTGCTGCATCCCGTCCGGGTTGATGCCAACCAATGTTGACACTGGTAAATCGCGTAAGGACGGCAGCGCATCTTGATCGCCTTCGAATCCTGGGCCTTTGCGCGCATGCGGATCTAACCGTCGGCGAGCTGGCCGATATTACCAGTCTGCCTCGCGAGCAGGTTCGACGCCACGTCCGGCGGCTGGTCAGAGCCAACTTTCTTTGCTGCAACGAACAACGTCCGCAGTCTTCGTACCATATGCAAGCAGGAGGCAAGGATGGCGGGCTGGCTCAATTGGTGGTCGATCTCCTGCCCCACGATGATGGTCATCATAAAAGAGACCTACAACGCCTGGAAGCAATACAAGACGCGCGGTTGAAGGGACCGCTTGCTTGATCGTGAAATAGATCAGTCCAAATGGAGCGCGACTACCATGGATAACTCCGCCGGCGGCGCCATCGCGCAGCCCGACACTTACGGGCGGCCTCACTTAGCCGCCGTCGACTCCCGCGTTCGCGAACTGCTTCTAAGACAGGAGCGCCAGGAGCGGACAACTCTCAAACTGATCGCCTCCGAGAACTTTGCCTCCTCGGCGGTGTTGGAAGCGACCGGGTCGATTTTCACCAACAAGTATGCCGAGGGATACCCCGGTGCGCGCTACTACGCCGGAAACGAGATCGTCGATGAGCTTGAGACCCTCGCGATCGAGCGCCTGAAAGCGCTATTTGGCAGTGAACACGCCAACGTCCAGCCTTATTCAGGCTCGCCAGCCAACCAGGCTGTCTATCGCGCGCTTTTGAGCCCCCGTGACAAAGTGATGGGCTTGCCTTTACCCGAAGGCGGCCATCTGACTCACGGTTGGTCCGTCAATTTTTCCGGCAGCGATTATCAGCGCGTCCCGTACAGGCTGCACGAAAAGACACAGCAAATTGACTATGACCACTTGCGCGAGACCGCCAAGCGGGAACGCCCGAAGCTAATTTGGGTCGGCGGAACTGCTTATCCGCGTATTTTTGACTACGCGGCAATGGCCGAAATTGCTTCGGAGGTGAACTCGTATCTGGTGGCTGACATCGCCCACATCAGCGGCCTGGTTGTCGCAGGAGTGCATCCGAACCCCGTGCCCCATTGCGATGTGGTCACCAGCACCTCTCACAAGTCGATCCGCGGTCCCCGGGGTGGCTTCATTTTATCAAGGAATGAAGACCGTTATCAGCCCCTCCATCATCCGAAGAGCAAACACAATCTGGCCAAACGTATAGACCGCGCCGTGTTCCCTCTTCTGCAAGGCGGACCGCATATGAATACTATCGCCGCGCTTGCCGTCGCTTTGCAGGAAGCAGCGAACTCGTCCTTTCGTGTCTACGGTCAGCAGATCGTCCACAACGCCAAGGCTCTGGCCCAGGCGCTTCTGGAGCGAGGTTATGAACTCGTCACCGGGGGCACTGACAATCACATGCTGATCCTTGATCTTCGGGACCGGCCGCTGTCAGGCAAAGCCTATGCGGAGCGCTTATCGCGTGCA
This sequence comes from Mesorhizobium sp. M4B.F.Ca.ET.017.02.2.1, assembly GCF_003998955.1. Taxonomy (NCBI): domain Bacteria; kingdom Pseudomonadati; phylum Pseudomonadota; class Alphaproteobacteria; order Hyphomicrobiales; family Phyllobacteriaceae; genus Mesorhizobium; species Mesorhizobium sp. M4B.F.Ca.ET.017.02.2.1. The sequence continues at coordinate 43,259 of NZ_RZOF01000010.1, forward strand.
GGCATCATTGCGAATTTCAATATGGTCCCGGGCGACCGGCGGCATCCGGCGCTGACAAGCGGCATCCGCTTAGGGACACCAGCGGTGACGTCCATGGGCATGCGCGAAACGGAGATGGTGCAGATCGCCGCTTTCATCGACTCGGTCTGCCGCCAGCCCGATGACCAGGAAGTTCATGCGAGCGTACGAAGAGACGTTGCCGACTTCTGCACTGCGTTCGATGTTCCCGGCATCCCCGACCGATAAGCCACCCCAATCCAGAAACTCCTCACTAACTCCAGCACTTGAAGCGAGGGCATTTTTATGACCAGGCAGTTCGTGTTCTCTTCCGAATCCGTCGGCGCGGGACACCCCGATAAGATGGCAGACAACATCTCCGATGCCATTCTCGATGCGGTCCTGCGCACCGATCCGAAGGCGCGCGTCGCCTGTGAAGTGTTGGTGAAGACGGGGATGGTCGTTGTGGCTGGCGAGATCACCAGCCATGCCCACATCGATTACAGCCAAGTCGCCCGCGATACGATACTCGATATTGGCTACGACGATGATGCGATTGGCTTTGATGGTCGACGTTGCGCCGTCGTTCTGGCCCTCACCGAGCAGTCGCCCGACATAAGCCAGGGCGTTGATGAAGGACGAGGGCAGGATCTCGGGCAGGGGGCAGGGGATCAGGGCATCATGTTTGGATTCGCATGCAACGAGACGGATACATTGATGCCCCTGCCGATCCAACTCGCTCACCATTTGACGAAAAGACAGGCCGAGGTCCGGAAAGCGGGACAGCTTGGCTGGCTGCGTCCGGACGTGAAATCTCAAGTGTCCGTACGCTACGAAGGGCTCCGCCCGGTGGCGCTGGATACCATAGTCCTGTCGACGCAGCATGACGAAGCGGTCTCACAAGCCACGGTACGCGAAGGCGTCATTGAGGAGATCATAAAACCGGTCCTGCCGGCCCACCTGGATACTTCGGGGATCAGATTTCTGGTCAACCCAACAGGGCGGTTCGTGGTCGGTGGGCCTGCCGGCGACTGCGGCCTCACAGGACGGAAGATCATCGTCGATTCCTACGGTGGGACCGGGCGTCACGGCGGCGGTGCCTTTTCGGGCAAGGACCCATCCAAGGTTGACCGCTCGGCGGCCTATGCCGCCCGGTATGTCGCGAAGAACATCGTTGCCAGCGGCCTTGCGGAGGTCTGCGAGGTTCAGCTTGCCTACGCGATCGGCGTGGCCAGTCCGGTTTCTGTCATGGTCAATACTTTCGGAACCGCAAGGATCGAGGAAAAAAGGATCGAGCGCCTTGTTCTCGAGGTTTTCAATCTCCGACCGAAAGGCATCATCAAGATGCTTGATCTCTTACGCCCGATATACCGCAAGACGGCGACATACGGACACTTCGGGCGTGAAGAGCCTGAGTTCACCTGGGAGAAGACGGACAAAGCTGACGATTTGCTGCGTGAAGCAGGACCGGCAGCTGCGTGAGGGCGGCTGGATCAAGCGCATGCGGCAACCCATTTCAACTCGCGAGACCACGCCCGGCCGGCATGGCAAGAAGCCGGCTCGGGTTTTTGGCGGAGATTTTGATGCGGATTATGACGTGCTCTGCATCGGTAATGCCATTGTCGACATCATCGCCCAGTGC
>NZ_RZOF01000110.1:0-16796 GCF_003998955.1 Mesorhizobium sp. M4B.F.Ca.ET.017.02.2.1
TTCCTGGCCAGCGCGGTGACGATGCCGGATGGCGAGAAGGCGATCATGCTGGCGCTGCCCGCGGCGCAGACCGGCTCGCGCGGCGCCGCAGAGATCGCCAGCCGCGCCATTGGCGGCTTCACCGAGGACGGCCATTTCATCGCTTTCATCGACGCCGCCGGCAAGGTGGAGGCCGCATCCGACGGCTTTGCGGCGCTCGGCATCCTGCCCGAGACGCTCGCAGCACTTGTCGCCGATGTGGCCGATGACAGCGACCGTATCGTCAAGCGCCTGGTTCCGGGCGGCGTCAACTCCTATCCTGCCGGCCTGGCACGGCTGACCGACACGCGCCACCTCCTGGTGGTCATTGACGAAGCGCAGCTCGACGACGAGTTGCCGGGTGAGCCGCAGACCGACGGTCCGGCAGCCGAAGCATTGCCGGTCGAAGTGCCTTCCGTCGCCCCTGAGGCAAGCCAGGAACCTGCGCCCGCGAAGCCGGATGCGACGGCCGCGCCCGACAAGGCTGCCGACCCGGCCGCACAACGCCCGAAAGCGGTGGCCGGCGACCGGCCAAAGGCCGGCGAAACGCAGCCGCAGCACGATCATTGGTATTTCAATGCCGGCGGCGACGAGGCACGGCATCGGGAGCCCGCATCCGGCAAGGCCGAGGCTTCAGCCGAAACGCCTAAACAGGATGGCGCCGCTGCCGCGCCAGCGGCGGAGCCGGCCGCCGATCGGACGATTGATCGTTCCGCGCCGCCGCTGCGCTTCGTCTGGCGCACCGACGCCGACGGCAAATTCAGCGCGCTGTCGCCCGAATTCGCCGACATCGTCGGCAAGCCGGCGGCCGACGTCATCGGACGCCGCTTCAAGGACGTCGCCACCACCTTCGGCCTCGATGCCACGGGCGAGATCGCCGGCCTGCTCGAACGCCGCGACACCTGGTCCGGCCGCTCGGTGCTATGGCCGGTCGCCGGCACCGATCTCAAGATACCGGTCGATCTGGCGGCGCTGCCGGTCTACGGCCGCAGCCGCGCCTTCGAGGGTTTTCGCGGCTTCGGCGTTGCCCGCGCCGGCGACGCGGTCGTCGATCCGGAAGCCATCGGCATGGCGCTTGTTCCCAATGGCAGGGCGCCGGCGGCGAGCGAGCCGACCGTAAAGGAACCCGTTGCGGAGGCGCCGAAGCCAGCCGACCCGTTCAAGGGCGAGGTGCCGGCGCTGACCATCGTGCCGAAGCCGGAGCGGCGTTTTGCAGACAAGGTGATCCGGCTGGCCGAGCACCGGCAACCGGACAACGACAAGGGTCTGTCGACGCTGGAGCGCAGCGCTTTCCGCGAGATCGGCGAGCGGCTGAAGAAGGACAGTTCCGGCCCATCCGAGCCACCGCCTGCCCCCCGGGAAGCGAACCCGCCCGCCGCAAGCTCGGTCGAGACCGCGCAGGCTGAGCAGCCTGTCGCGCATGAGGCTTCGGTTGATGCCGATGCGACAACGCCAGTCAATGCAGCCGACGAAACCCGGGACCAGGCGAACGCCGCGGATGACGAGCCGGTGAGCGCGGAAGCGCCGGCCGAATTGGCGGAACCGCCGGAAGATGACGCCGAGGACGAGAAGGATCTGGCGCGCCTCGACGGCGAGCCGGGCGAAGCCGCCGAAGAGCCTGCCGCCGGTCAGGTCACGCCGCCCCCCGTCTCGGGCTCGCTGCTCGACTATGCCGGCCGCGAAGACCAGACCGACCAGCTTGCCGGTGGCGCCCCGGCTGTCGAGCCTGAAGCGGCCAGGGCCGCCGAAGCTCCGCCGGCTTCGGCGCCGCAAGATGCCGACGACAGCATGACAGCAGACGACTTCCGCGACGCGCAAGACAGCGAGGAATGGGCGCGATCCGACGAGGATGCCACCGCCCACGTCGATGCCGATGCGAAGACGCCGGCGATCGAGCGGCCGCGCCTCCTTGCTCCGCCGCTCAAGCTCGACGGCTTCGTGCCGTCGGCTTTCTCGACCGGCGAGGAGACCAGGGCGCCGGATACGTCCATCCTCGACAAGCTGCCGGTGCCGCTCATCATCCACTCCGGCGACGCGCTTCACTATGCCAATGACGAGTTCCTGCATCTGACCGGCTATGACACGCTCGACGAGCTGACCGACGCCGGCGGGCTCGGCGCCCTGTTTGCCGATCCCTATGCGCAGTCCGAGGACGGCACCGCAGACGAAAGCGATCGCGCCCTCAGGCTGAAGACGCGCGACGGGCAGGAATTCCCGATCGATGCCATCCTGCGCGCGGTGCCGTGGCGCGCCGGCAAGGCGCTGATGCTAGTGGTGCGCCGCTCCGGCGAAGAGGACGCAGCACCCGCGCATTTCAGTGCCGCCAATGACGAGCCCACCCAGCAGCCGGACGTTTCGGAGCTGAAGAGCCGCATCGCCGAAATGCGCACCATCATCGACACCGCCACCGACGGCGTGGTGCTGATCGGCCGCGACGGCAACATCCGTTCGATCAGCCGCCCGGCGGAGGCGCTGTTCGGCTTCGACAGCGACGAGGTCGCCGGCAAGCCTTTCGCCTCGCTGTTCGCCATCGAGAGCCAGCGCGCGGCGCGCGATTATCTCAGCGGGCTTTCCGAACCCGGCGTGGCGAGCGTGCTGAATGACGGCCGCGAGGTGATCGGGCGGGAGTCGCAGGGACGCTTCATTCCGCTGTTCATGACCATCGGCCGGCTGCCCAGCGACAGCGGCTTCTGCGCCGTCGTGCGCGACATCACGCAATGGAAGCGGGCCGAAGAGGACTTGACCCAGGCGCGCGCCGTGGCCGAGCGCGCCTCCTCGCAAAAGACGGATTTCCTGGCCCGTATCAGCCACGAGATCCGCACGCCGCTGAATGCCATCATCGGCTTTTCGGAGCTGATGGTGGACGAGAAATTCGGCCCCGTCGCCAATGACCGCTATCGCGACTACCTGCGCGACATCAACCGCTCGGGCAATCATGTGCTCGACCTGGTCAACGACCTGCTCGACATCTCGAAGATCGAGGCCGGCCAGCAAGAGATGGACTACGAGGCGGTGTCGCTCAACGACACGCTGGCCGAGACGGTGGCGATGATGCAGCCGCAGGCCAACCGCGAGCGCGTCATCATCCGCTCCAGCTTTGCGTCGCGGCTGCCGGAAGTGGTGGCCGACCTCAGGAGCGTGCGCCAGATCGCCCTCAACATCCTGTCGAACGCCATCCGCTACACGCAGGCCGGCGGCCAGGTGATCGTGTCCACCGCCTACGAGACCTCCGGCGACGTCGTCATGCGGGTGCGCGACACCGGCATCGGCATGAGCCAGGCCGAGATCGAGCAGGCGCTGAAACCGTTCAAGCAGATCAATGCGCTGAAGCGCGGACGCGGCGACGGCACCGGCCTTGGGCTGCCGCTGACCAAGGCGATGGTGGAAGCGAACCGCGCGCGGTTCAGCATCACCTCGACACCCGGCGAAGGCACGCTGGTGGAAGTCGCCTTCCCCTCGACCCGGGTGCTGGCCGAATAACGCGCTGCCGGAAAAGAAAAGGCGTCCACCGGACGCCTTAAGGATGGGATTGCTGTCACAACGGGGGCTTGAGCGAATCTGAACCTCAGGGGACGAGGAACGGGATTTCTCCCTCAAGTTACATGCGACTATCGGCGCCGGCCCTTAACAAATCCTTACCCGCCGGGCGGAAAATTTACGAATGTGTACCACTCATGAAATCTAGGTAAATTCGGCCGACATATTTTGTTTACCATTGCGGAGATGGTTAGTCGGCAAGCTGCGGCAGATTGCGGAACAGTTCCAGCGCCTCCGGATTGGCAAGCGCCTCCTTGTTCTTGATGGCGCGGCCATGCACCACGTCGCGCACCGCAAGCTCGGTAATCTTGCCAGATTTGGTGCGCGGAATGTCGGTGACGGCGACGATCCTGGCCGGCACATGGCGCGGGCTTGCGCCAGTGCGGATCTTGGCGCGGATGCGCTTTTCCAGATCCTCATCGAGCTTCACGCCGGCGGCCAGCCGCACGAACAGCACGACGCGCACGTCATTGTCGAAATCCTGGCCGATGCACAGCGCCTCGAGGATCTCCGGCATCTGCTCGACCTGATTGTAGATCTCGGCCGTGCCGATCCTGACTCCGCCCGGATTGAGCGTCGCGTCGGAGCGGCCATGGATGATCATGCCGCCATGCGCCGTCCATTCGGCGAAATCGCCATGGCACCAGACATTGTCGAAGCGCTCGAAATAGGCGGCCCGGTACTTCTTGTCCTCGGGGTCGTTCCAGAAGCCGATCGGCATTGCCGGAAAGGCTTTGGCGCAGACCAGTTCGCCCTTTTCCTGCCTGACCGGCCTGCCGTCGTCGTTCCAGACATCGACGGCAAGGCCGAGGCCGGCTCCCTGGATCTCGCCGGTCCATACCGGCTCGATCGGCACGCCGAGCACGAAGCAGGAGACGATGTCGGTGCCGCCGGAGATCGAGGCCAGATGCACGTCCTTCTTGATGCCGTCATAGACGAAGCGGAAATCCTCCGGCGACAGCGGCGAGCCGGTCGACGAGATGGTGCGCACCGTCGAAAGATCATGCGTTTTGATCGGCTCGAGACCGGCCTTGCGCACCGAATCGATGAATTTCGCCGAGGTGCCGAAATAGGTCATCTTCTCGGCGTCGGCGAAATCGAACAGCGCATTGCCATCCGGGTAGAAGGGCGAACCGTCGTAGAGCAGCAAGGTCGCGCCCGAGGCGAGGCCGGAGACCAGCCAGTTCCACATCATCCAGCCGCAGGTGGTGAAGTAGAAGAAGCGGTCGCCGTCGAGCAGACCCGCATGAAGCCGCTCTTCCTTGACATGCTGGATCAGCGTGCCGCCGGCCGAATGGACGATGCATTTCGGAATGCCGGTGGTTCCGGAGGAAAACAGGATGTAGAGCGGGTGCGAGAACGGCAGTCCTTCGAACGCCACGGGCTTGACGGCGAAGGAAGACAAGGCCGCCTCCAGGGCATCGGCCTTGTCGATGGTCGCGGCGACGTCGGTCGAGGTGCCGAGATAATCGACGATCAGCACCTTGCGCACGGTCGCAAGCTTGGCCGCCACCGCCTTGACCTTGTCGGCGACCTCGATCGCCTTGCCATTGTACCAGTAGCCGTCGGGCGCGATGAAGACCACCGGCTCGATCTGGCCGAAACGGTCGAGAACGCCCTGCTCGCCGAAATCCGGGGAGCAGGACGACCACACGGCGCCGATCGAGGCGGCGGCGAGCATGGCGGCGACGGTCTCCGGCATGTTGGGCATCATCGCGGCGATGCGGTCGCCCTTCTTCACCTTCAGCGACAGGAAGAGCTGCTGCAGGCGCGACGTCAGCGCATTGAGTTCGTTCCAGGACAGCCGCCGCTCCACCTTGTCCTCGCCGCGAAAGACGATCGCATCGCCGGAGCCGGTTTTCTTCAGCAGGTTCTCGGCGAAGTTCAGCCTGGCGTCGGGAAAGAACGCGGCGCCCGGCATCCTGTCGCCGTCGACCAGCACGCGTTCTCCCTTGTCGCCGACGATGCCGCAGAAATCCCAGACAAGGTCCCAGAACGCCTCGCGATCGTCGATCGACCAGCGGTGAAGCTCGGCATAGGAGGAAAATGCGGTGCCCGTTTTCGCCGCCGCGGCCTTCATGAAGGCGGTCATGGGTGCCGCGTCGATCCGGTCTTGCGTCGGCGTCCACAAGGGGGTGTCGGCGGCCATGGTCGTTCCTCCCAAGAACGCGTCGCGTTTGCGGCAGTTAAGCCCAATGTCGCGACCGTCGTTGTCCCAAAACCGGCGCATAATTTCGGCGACGGTCGGTGGCACGCTTATGCATACCGCAGCGCAGCAGAGCAAGATTTTGTTCGGCCAGCACCTCCAGAGTGTGCGCAAATGCCATCGCCGGGCCATAAAGACTTGAAATGCGTCGGCGCTGGGTTACACCCGTCGGGCGATTTGTCGGCAATGGAAGCATATAGGGCGATATGCCATCATCTTTGATCCGGCGCGGAGTATGGGCGGTCGGCGTTGCCGTGCTCGTCATCGCGCTGGTCGTCGCCGCGCTGCCGCTGATAGCCTCGACCCGCATCGTGCGCGACCGCATCGCCTGGGAGATGAGCGCCTGGAGCGGTTTCAGGGTCACCATCGACGGCTCGCCGCGCATCGAGGTGTGGCCGACCTTCCGCGCCATCCTGACCGACGTGACGCTTTCGCAATGGACCGAGACCGACGCGCCGCCGGTGATCGAGGCCGAACGGGTCGAGGTCGATCTTTCGGCCATGGCGGCCTTGCAAGGTGACGTTGTGTTCTCGACGGCCAGGCTGGTGCGGCCGACGATCAGGGTCCAGCGCACCGCCAAGGGCCTCTTCCTGCCCGCCATCCCGACCGGCGGCCGCATCACGCGCTCGATCGACACAGCGCGAGGCCTCGTTACCGCCAACCCGCAGAAACCCGATCTAGGTAAATTGCCCTCCGACCCGTTCGGCACCGTCGAATTCCGCGACGGCCGCGTGGTGGCCTCGATCGGCGGCAAGGAGCAGGAGATTCTCAGCAGCCTGTCCGGCCAGGCGAACTGGGCGGCGATGAACAGCAATGCGACACTGACGGCGACGGGGATCTGGCGCGGCGAAAGCGTCGCCGTCGACTTCGCATCGGCCAAGCCGCTGGTGTTTTTCGCCGGGGGCGCAGCGCCGATCACACTGTCCTTCAAGGCTGCGCCAGCAAGCTTCTCCTTCGACGGCATCGCTTCGATGTCGGACAACGCCTATTTCGACGGCCAGGCAAAGTTCGCGGCGCCCTCGCTGCGGCGCGTGCTGGAGTGGTCGCAGGCCGGCATCGCGCCCGGCGCGGCGATCGGCGCGGTCTCGGTGGCGAGCAAGGTGACGGCGGCGGCCGGCCGGGTGAAGTTCGAAAACACCACGGTGGCGCTCGACAACAATCCGGGAATGGGGGCGCTGGACTTCTCCTTCAGCGAAGCGCTCCCGGTCATCTCCGGCACGCTCGCCTTCGACACGCTCGACCTCAGATCGTTCCTCTCCGCCTTCACCCCGATCACGCCGACCGGTGAAGCCGGCCCCGGCGAGATCGACACCAGTTTCGCCGACAAGATCAATCTCGACCTCCGCCTGTCGGCGGCGCACGCCACCGCCGGACCGGTCCAGCTTGCCGACGTTGCCGCCACGGCGCAGGTCAAGAACGGGCTCGCCGTCTTCGACATTTCCGACGCCTCCGCCTTCGGCGGCAACATCCAGAGCAGCCTGCGCTTCGACCGCAAGCCCGAGGGCACGCAAGTGGAGATCCGGCTTCTGGCTTCCGACGTCGATGGCGGCGCGTTCGCCACCGCGGCGGGAATGACACGATTGGTGCCTGTCGGGACGGCAACCGTTTCGGTCATCCTGAAGGGGCCGGGCAGATCCTGGAATTCCATCTTCGAAAATGCCGACGGATCGGTCTCAGCGACCGTCGGACCGGGCGCCCTCACCAGGCTCAACCTGCCGGCCTTCCTCAAACATACCGAGCAGGGCGGTTTCTTCGCGCTTGACGACGTTGCCGACGGCACGCTGCCGATCGATGGCGCCGAGATCAAGGCCAGCATCTCCAAGGGCGTGGCGCGGCTCGACAAGGCCGAAGCCAATTCGGCGAAATCCAAGATCTGGCTGTCCGGCATCGCCTCCTATGCCGGACGCGGGCTGGCGCTGTCGGGCGGTGTCACCCCGAGCGGACAGCCGGCGCAGCAGCAGCCTAGCGGCCAGCCGACTAGTCAGCCTCCCCAGGCTCCCAACCAGTCGCTGTTCTTCGTCGGCGGCACCTGGAGCACGCCATTCATCTCGCCGATCAGCCGCGGCGTTTCCGGCGAGTAAGTTCGCGCCTGACCCCTGATGCCCCTACCCGCGCTGCGCAGCTTGCTCGTCGCGCTGGCGCTGGACCTCGCGCCGCTTGTTGGCAACCGAGGCGATGATGACGCCGACGGCGACGACCGCGATCAGTATGGTGCAGGCGGCGTTGATTTCGGGCGTCACGCCGAGACGGACCTGGCTGTAAATCTTCATCGGCAGCGTGGTGGCGCCCGGCCCTGAGGTGAAGGAGGCAATGACCAGATCGTCGAGCGACAGCGTGAAGGCCAGCATCCAGCCGGAGATGATCGCCGGCAGGATGACCGGCAGTGTGATGTGGAAGAATGTCTTCACCGGCGGCGCGCCGAGATCCATCGCCGCCTCTTCAAGCGACCGGTCGAAGGAAACCAGGCGCGACTGCACGACAACCGCCACGAAGCACATGGTGAAGGTGATGTGGGCGAGCGTCACGGTGAGGAAGCCGCGGTCGAGGCCGACGGCGACGAAGAGCAGGAGCAGCGACAGGCCGGTGATAACTTCCGGCATGACCAGCGGCGCAAAGACCATGCCGGAAAACAGGATGCGCCCCCTGAAGCGCGTGTAGCGCGTCAAGGTGATGGCCGCCAGCGTGCCAAGCACGGTGGCCACGGTGGCCGAGATGACGCCGACGCGCGCCGTTACCCATGTGGCGTCCATCAGGCCCTGATTGTGGAACAGCGATACGTACCATTTGGTCGAGAAGCCGCCCCAGACGGTGACCAGCTTCGATTCGTTGAAGGAAAAGACGATGAGCAGCACGATCGGCAGATAGAGGAAGGCAAAGCCGAGCACGACCGAGGTGATGTTGAAGCGGCTCCAGGTGGCGTTCATCTGCCCTGCTCCTGCGCGCGCGCCTGGGCCTGCTGGAACAGCATGATCGGCACGATCAGCAGCAGCAGCAGGATGACGGCGACGGCCGACGAAACCGGCCAGTCGCGATTGGCAAAGAACTCGTTCCACAAGGTCTTGCCGATCATCAGAGTCTGCGAACCGCCAAGCAGGTCGGGAATGACGAACTCGCCGACCGCCGGGATGAAGACCAGCAGGCAACCGGCGATGACGCCCGGCAGCGACAGCGGGAAGGTGATTTTCCAGAAGGCGCTGGTCGGCGGGCAGCCGAGGTCCTTGGCGGCCTCGATCAGCGAATAGTCCATCTTCTCCAGCGACGAATAGAGCGGCAGCACCATGAACGGCAGGTAGGAATAGACGATGCCGATGAAGATCGCCGTGTAGGTGTTGAGGATGATCAACGGCTGGCTAATGACGCCGGTGGCGAGCAGTAGCTGATTGAGCAAGCCCTCCGGCTTGAGGATGCCGATCCAGGCGTAGACGCGGATCAGGAACGAGGTCCAGAACGGCAGGATCACCAGCATCAGCAAGGTCGGCCGGATCGTTGCCGGCGCGCGCGCCATGCCGTAGGCGATCGGATAGCCGACGATCAGCGTCAGCACCGTCGAGATCGCGGCGATGATCAGGCTGGTCACATAGGCGTTGAAGTAGAGCGCGTCCTCGGTCAGCCAGGTGTAGTTGTCGACGCCGAGCTGCTTCAGCTGGCCGAAGAAGCCGGAAATGCCGCCGCTGAAATCGAGCACCGGCGTGTAGGGCGGCATCGCAATCGCCGTCGTCGATAGCGAGATCTTGAAGACGATGACGAACGGGATGAGGAAGAAAAACAGCAGCCAGAGATAGGGGACGATGATGACCAGGCGGTTGACGAAGGCCGAACCCAGTCTGGCCAGCGGGGATTTGGCGGCATCGGCTGCCGGCGAGGTTGTTACGGCGGTGGCGGCGCTCGACATGATCGCCTCTATCGTGCCAGCACGACGCCGGCGTCGGGCCGGAAGGTGACCCAGGCGCGATCGTTCCAGGTCAGCGGATCCTCGCTGACGCGCGAGGCGTTCATGGCGCTCGCGCGCACCATCTGTCCGTCGTCGAGCCGGATGTGATAGACGGTCATGTCGCCGAGATAGGCGACGTCATAGACCTCGCCTTCAAGCGCGTTGACCGCATCGGCCGGCTTCTTCGACGAAACCTTGATCTTCTCCGGCCTGATGGCGAAGACGATGTCGGCGCCGGCGGCGGTATTGCCGCCATTCTCGACGACGATCTGGGCTCCGGTCGCCCCGGTGATGCGCGTCGTGTTCGCCGCCCGCTCGGCGACCTTGCCTTCGAACATGTTCACGTTGCCGACGAAATGCGCCACGAAGCGGGAGGTGGGGGCCTCATAGACTTCCGCCGGCGTCGCGACCTGCATCACCTCGCCCTTGTCCATGATGGCGATGCGGTCGGCCATGGTCATCGCCTCTTCCTGGTCGTGGGTGACGACGACGAAGGTGAGGCCGAGCTCCTGCTGCAGGTCCATCAGTTCGAATTGCGTTTCCTCGCGCAGCTTCTTGTCCAGCGCGCCAAGCGGCTCGTCCAGCAGCAGAACCTTGGGGCGCTTGGCGACCGAGCGGGCGAGCGCGACACGCTGGCGCTGGCCACCCGACAATTGGTGCGGCTTGCGCTTGGCGAACTGCTCGAGCTTGACCAGCTTCAGCATCTCGGCGACGCGCTTTTCGATGTCGGACTTGGGCATACCTTCCTGCTTGAGGCCGAAGGCGATGTTGTTCTCGACCGTCATGTGCGGGAACAGCGCATAGGACTGGAACATCATGTTGACCGGCCGCCGATAGGGCGGGATGCCGCGCAGGTCCTGGCCATCGAGCAGGATGCGCCCGGCGGTCGGCTCCTCGAAACCGGCAAGCATCCTCAAGAGCGTCGACTTTCCGCAGCCGGAGGCGCCGAGCAGCGCGAAGAACTCGCGCTCGAAGATGGTGAGCGACAGGTTGTTGACGGCGGTGAAGTCACCGAACTTCTTGGTGACATTGTCGAACTGGATGTATGGCTTGGCGTTCGGGTCGTTCCATGGCGCGAAGTCCCTGCGGATGCTGCCAAGCGATTTCATGTTCCCCACTCCGTCCTTTTGTCTTGCCCCCAAAGAGCACGACCCCGGCGCCCTGCCGCCGGGGTCGCGCCGATTTGCCTACTGGCCGGTCACGATCTTGGTCCAGGTGCGCGTGATGACGCGCTGGGTCTTCGGATCGTAGGGCTGGACGGTGTAGAGCTTCTCCTGGGTCGCCGCGTCAGGATAGACCGCCGGGTCGTCCAGAAGCGCCTTGTCGACGAACTGCTGCGAGGCCTTGTTGCCGTTGGCATAGAGCACCGCATTCGACGACTTCGCGATCACCTCCGGGGTCATCATGTAGTTGAGAAACTCATGCGCTTCGGCGACATGCGGCGCGTCGGCGGGGATCGCCATCTGATCGAACCACATCTGGGCGCCTTCCTTCGGCACCGAGTAGCCGATCTCGACGCCCTGCTTGGCCTCGACGGCGCGGTTGCGCGCCTGGAAGACGTCGCCCGACCAGCCGACAGCCAGGCAGATGTCGCCATTGGCGAGCGCATTGATGTACTCCGACGAATGGAACTTGCGGATATAGGGCCGCACCTTCAGCAACGCTTCCTCGGCCTTGGCGATCTCGTCGGGAGAGGTGCTGTTGGGGTCGAGGCCGAGATATTTCAGCGCGGCCGGGATGATGTCGGCCGGCGAATCCAGCACATAGACGCCGCAATCCTTCAGCTTGGCCAGATTGTCCGGATTGAAGAACACGTCCCAGCTGTCGACCTTGTCGGTGCCAAGCGCTGCCTGCACCTTCTTGATGTTGTAGCCGAGGCCCACCGTGCCCCACATGTAGTTGATGGAGTACTCGTTGCCGGGGTCGTATTTGGCGGTTCTTTCCGAAACCGTGTCCCACATGTTGGAGAGGTTCGGCAGTTTCGATTTGTCGAGCTTCTGGAAAACGCCGGCCTGGATCTGGCGGGCAAGGAAATTGCCGCTCGGCACGACGACGTCATAGCCGCTGCCGCCAGCCAGCAGCTTGGTTTCCAGGATTTCGTTGGAATCGAAGGTGTCATAGACGACCTTGATGCCGGTCTTCTTGGTGAAGTCTTCGATGATCGTCGGGTCGATATAATCGGACCAGTTGAAGACGTTGACGACGCGGTCCTCGGCGTGACCGGCAGGCGTCAAAAGCGCCAGAAATGCCGATGTCGCCGAAAGCCAGAGCGCTTTGCGGATCATGTTGTTCTCCTTTGGTGAGTGTTCCGTCGCCAATCCGTCGCGGTGTCCGCGCGGCTGGGCTTTTGCTTCAGATTATTGAGCTTTCCGGGGAGCGACAAGCGCGAACAGCCGGCATAGGGGCGGTGCGATGCGGAGCCGGAAAAAGCTTTGGGCCGTTGCCGTGGCCTGGGGGGTGTGCCGACGTCGTCAGAGGCTTTCGCCATGGCGCGGGCAGGGATACGACGATGTGGTCCGGTCCCGATCGGACCGGCATTGAGACTTGGCAAGATACGCCTGTCTTGTTGTTGCCGTGCCCTTAGCCTGCCCGCCCGGCAGCGACGTTGTCAATGGCTCATCGCGCGCTTTGGCGCCTGCGCTTCATCAATTCGGAGACGGCACGCCGGTGACGCCCGGCCGCTCGGGCCGCGCCTGGCGCTTGAACTCGAGAGCGATGTGGACGAGGAGCGCGGCGACGACGACCGCGCCGCCGACAATCGTGCGCGCCGATGGCACCTCGGAATGCACGAGCCAGACCCAGATCGGGCCGAGGATCGGCTCGAACGTGCCAAGCAGTGCCGCCATCGCTGCCGGAACGAGACGGGCGCCGGTGGCGAAGAAGGCAAGGCCGACGCCAAGATTGAGGACGCCGAACGCAAACAGGAAAGCCATGTCGCGGCTGGACACGGCGAACTGCGACGCCTGGGATGCGGCAAAGGCGCAGGCGAGCAGCGCGGCGAGGCAGTTGGCCGGCGTCATGCGCACATGGGCGAAGCGCCGGGTGATCACGGTGGCGATCGAGAACATGCAGGCGATCAGCAGCGCCAGGCCATCGCCGATGGGAGACACCGCGCCATCGAGCGATTCCGAGACCATGATGGCGACGCCGGTGATGACGGCGGCGATCGCCACCCAGGTCGCCGTCGCCACCCGCTCGCGAAACACCACCCAGGCAAGCAGTGCCGCCAGCAGCGGCACGCCGGCCTGCATCAAGAGGATGTTGGCGACCGTGGTGTAGGAAAGCGCCACGATGAACGAGGTCGACGCGGTGGCGAAGCAGACCGCGACGGCAAGGCCCGGCAGGCCCATGTCGCGAAACAATCTCAGCGTGCCCCGCCAGCCGTCGCGCCAGGCCATGAAGCAGAGCAGAAACGCCACCGCCCAGAGCGAACGCCAGAACACGATCGTCCAGTTGTCGGTGACGTCGATGAAACGGGCGATGGTGCCGCCAAAGCTCCACATCAGCGCCGACAGGAACACCAGCAGCATGCCGACGCGCTCCTCGCCGGGCGAGATGGCCGGGCGCGGCGGGACGGCTGGCGAAGCTGGCGATGCGGCGTCGGTCATGGTTGCGGCTGTCGGCGATTTCAGGGCGGCACGATGCGCGATGGGCGGCAGGAACGCGCCGCATTGGCGTAACGCACCGACGGCCGCGAGGCGTGATCCAGCCTCGCATTCCGTTTGGCGCACTGACGACCAGCAACTCGGCCATTCGGTCGGCAGAGACCGGTCATCGCACTTTAGGAGGAGGCGTCTCGGTTGCGCCGAATGAGCCGCCAAAGGCCCGCCAGCGGAACCAGCAGGATCACGCCGAACTTCTTCAGCGCGATCAGCGCCACCGCCAGCAGGCCGGCCTTGGCCGCCAGCTTGCCGGCAATGAGGCCACCGATGCCGACGGCGGCGACGGTGTCGAAGCCTGGCTTGAAATCGACATACTTCTTGCCGGGGCTGAAGGCGGCGATGCCGAGCACCTCGTCCAGGCTTTGCCTGATCTCCGGCAGTTGATCGACCGTGGCGATGTAGCTCATCACGAACACGCCCTCCCGGCCGAGAAAGCGCACATCGTAGTTCAGCGTGTGGACGGCATCGGTTCCGAACTGCAGCTCCTTGGCCCAGTGCAGGCGCTTGTTGACGGCATCGTAGACCGGCGGCGAGGCCCAGCCGATCAAGGTGACGGGCTGAAATCCATCCTTCACCCTTTGATCGTTGCTCGACCGAGTGTCTTCCTGCATGCCGCGCAGCAATTCAGCATAGTCGATGGACGCCGCGTCGCTGTCATCGACATAGCCGATCTTTTCCCAGCGCAGTTCTATGCCCCAATTGTTCTCGGAGATGGGGTCGTGGTTTGCCGGGAAAATCATGCCGACGGAGCCGGTGCCGACATCTGGCGGATTGCCCCAGGCCTCGGTCAGGACAGAGGCGGAATCCTTCTTGTCCAGGAAGTAGAACTTGCCCTTGAGATCGAGGTGCACGCCTTCGGCGAGATCTATCGGCCCGGTCCTGGGCTCGATCTTGTCGAGGAATGCCTTTCCGGCATCGTTGTATTGTTGGTACGATTTGAAGAATTCCGAGGATTTCTCCGCAAATGCGGATGAGGCTGAAAGGGCAAGCGTCAGCCCAAGCCAAAAAACTGTCCTGTTCATTCGCCGACCCCCCAGCCTTGCGCAATTCTTTTTTGATATCGCGACGCCAATGCTTAATCAATATTGCCGACGGCAATATTGCGGGGGGGGAAACCGCAAGGGCTTGCTGTTGCAACGGAGGACGAGTCTCCGGGCCGACCGGCACAGTCGACGTCACTGGAAATCGAAAGCGCTCAGGCCGGTCACCATCTCGTCGAGGCCGAGCGGCCGCGTCACCGGCGGCTCGGCGCGCGCCAGGCAACCTATGCGTTCGCAGAGCCGGCAGGCGGGTCCCACCGGCGTGGCAACGGCGACGCCCTGCCCCGACTTGCCGCCCGCCGTCCCCGGAAGGGCTCCGCCATAGACGATCTCGTCACGAAAGCCGATATCGCAGCCGATGAGCAGCGCCGTGCGGCGCGGCCGCTCCGAGAAGGCGCCCTGTGGACCTTCCAGCGTGCGGGCAATGCAGAGGAATTCGGCGCCGTCCGGCATTTCCACCGCTTCCACCAGGATCTGCCCGGGCTGGGTGAAGGCGGCATGGACGGCGAGCTTCGGGCAGCCGCCGCCGAAGCGGCTCTGCGGAAAGCCCTGGCTGCCGGCCTTGCGGAAGCGGTTGCCGGCATTGTCGACCTCCAGCATGAAGAACGGCACGCCCGCCGATCCCGGCCGCTGCAGCATGGTCAGGCGGTTGGCCGCCTGCTCGAAGGACACGCCGAAGCGCGAACGCAGCACGTCGATGTCGTAGCGGGAGCGCAGCGCGGCCGCGTGAAACGCCTGATAGGGCATCATCAGCGCGTGGGCGGCGTAACGGCCAAGCTCGAAGCGCGCCAGCCGGCGGGCCTCGTCAGTCGCCAGCTTCAGTGCCTGGATCTCGCCGGCGACCGCGACCGTCATGCGGATCAGCGAGGCTTCCATCGCCACCTCGCGCAACTGGTCGAAAGGCGACAGCCGTTCCGACAGGAACAGGCGCTGCGAATGGCGGTCGTAGCGGCGGCGCCAGTTCGGCATGGTGGCGACCGGCAGCACCTTGACGACGATGCCATATTCGCGCTTCAGCCAGGTCTTCAGCGCGCCGAACAGGTCGTCGCCAGGATCGAGCAGCGCCGTGAAGGCCTCGGCCTCCTCCTCCAGGGCGGTGAAATGGTTCGGCCGGCGCTCGAAGATTTCGTGCACCTCGTCGACCGGCAGGCGGGCGCCGGACAGGGCGGTGGCGCGGCCTTCGCGCGCCAGAAGCTCGTTGAGGTCGGAAAGCCGCTCCGCCTGTTCGCGATAGGCGCGAAACAGCTTCACCATCGCGGCGGAAGCATTGGGAGCGGCCTCGGCGAGCTCGATCAGCTCCTGGTCGCCCGGCAGTTCGCCCGACAGCAGCGGATCGCCGAACACTTCCCTGAGCGCCGATATCGAACCCTTCGCCTCGCCCTGCAATTCATGCGGATCGATCTTGTAGACCGATGCCAGCTTGAGGATCAGCTGCACCGTCAGCGGCCGCTGGTTGCGCTCGATGAGGTTGAGATAGGACGGCGAGATACCGAGCCCTTCGGCCATCGCCGTCTGGGTCAGGCCCTTGGCGTTGCGGATGCGGCGGATGCGCGGCCCGGCAAAAATCTTCTGGTCAGCCACCCCATCTATCCTTGACAGGAATTTACACGATTTGGCCGCAAGTGCCTTCTCGGCCCTTTTACAATCGTGACAAATTTACAAGGCTCACCAGTCAAACGCAACACTGATTTTCCCTTATTTTCCGGCCGATGTTGCGGTTTTCCTCGCGCTTTTCGCAGTGCGATGTAAATGATGTCACACATCGACGGCGCACAGCTCCCATGGGCGACGTTTCCAAAAACCGGCATCGAATGAACTGGAGTATGCAATGACCGATTTTTACAACCTTGTCCCATCCGCGTCCGAAGGCCGCTTCGACGGCATCGAGCGGCCCTATTCGCCGGAGGATGTGAAGCGGTTGCGCGGCTCGGTCCAGATCCGCCAGAGCCTGGCCGAGATGGGAGCCAACCGGCTGTGGAAGCTCATCCACGAGGAGGACTTCGTCAACGCGCTCGGCGCGATGTCCGGCAACCAGGCCATGCAGCAGGTCAGAGCCGGGCTGAAGGCGATCTACCTGTCGGGCTGGCAGGTCGCGGCCGACGCCAACACCGCGTCCGCCATGTATCCCGACCAGTCGCTCTACCCGGCCAACGCGGCGCCGGAACTGGTCAAGCGCATCAACCGCACGCTGCAGCGCGCCGACCAGATCGAGACCTCCGAAGGCAAGGGACTTTCGGTCGAGACCTGGTTCGCGCCGATCGTCGCCGACGCCGAGGCTGGCTTCGGCGGGCCGCTCAATGCCTTCGAAATCATGAAGGCATTCATCGAGGCGGGCGCCGCCGGCGTCCACTACGAGGACCAGCTGGCGTCGGAGAAGAAGTGCGGCCATCTCGGCGGCAAGG
>NZ_RZOF01000111.1:0-16766 GCF_003998955.1 Mesorhizobium sp. M4B.F.Ca.ET.017.02.2.1
GCCGTCCAGCAGCGACACGTCCTCCCCCTCCCAGGGGCTCGGCATCGAGCCCCGGCCTGCCGTGGGCAGCGGCATCCAGCATTTCAATTCCGGTTCGGCATATTCGACCACGCGGCCCGGCTGGGAGTCGGAGGAGCGCCAGCCTTCTTCGCCATGCTGGTCGGCGCGCGACCAATAGGCCATGTCGACCTCGGCCGGTCCCTGTTCGGTCGGCCGCACCGTGACCAGGATCCGGCTGCCATCCCTCGGCGCGCTCGCCATGTTGCGCCAGCGATCGGGCTCGTCCATTCGCATCTCCTCCTGCATTTATGGCCGCCATCGTGCGGCGTGGCGGCATGCCATTCTTGTTCGTTTTCCGCCGGAAGGCCACAGGGGATCGAATGGACCACCGAACTTTCCGCAGCTCACCGCGTCCCCGTGCCAGCTTTGCTGACAGCCATATCATTCGCCGCTAATATTCCGGCATGAGCGACGGACTGCTGGCAGGCGCCACCCATCTCGGGCCGGTTCATCTCAGGGTGATCGACATTACGGCGGCCTTGCCCGTCTGGCGCGATGCGGTCGGGCTGTCGCTGCTTGGGGAGGATGACGCGGTGGCCGGGCTTGGGGTCGACGGCAAGGCGCTTATTGTGCTGCATGAAGGCGCCGAGGTCGCGCTGCCGCAAAAGGCGCGCGGTCTCTTCCATGTCGCCATCCACGTCACGACGCGCCGCGACCTCGCGCATGCCGCCGCCAGGCTCAAGGCCTCCGGCCTCAGATACAGCGCCCAGGATCATCTGATTTCGGAATCGCTTTACGTCTCCGACCCTTCCGGCAACGGCATCGAGATCTGCTTCGACACACCGGAGCGCCTCGCCGACAGGCAGGAGGCGCCGGATGGCCGCGTCACCCTGATCGCCACGGACGGCAGCGCCCATTCCGGCCTCGAGCCGCTGAATGTCGCCGCCCTGCTGCGCGATCTCGGCAATTCCGGTCATGTTGAGGCAAGACTGCCGGCGAATGCCTTCATCGGCCATATCCATATGCGCGCCCGTTCTCCCGAAACACTGATGGCGTTCTATGTGGGCGTGCTCGGCTTCCGGCCGCATATCCAGTCGAGGGCCTTCGGCCTGTTCGACTGCGGCACCGACCGGCGCCCGCACATGGTTGCGTTCAACATCTGGGCCCGCGATGAATTGAGGGAACCGCCAGCGGACGCGGCGGGGCTGCAGCGTTTCACGGTCGTGCTCGACGCAGCCGATGAGCTTGCCGCCGTGGCGGAGCGGCTCGGCCAGGCCGGCGTGCCCTTCGGCGAGGCGGGCGGCGCGCTGGACTGCGCCGATCCCGAGGGCAACCGGCTGCGCATGGTGGTCGCCGGCACCTGAGTGGCGATGGGGGAGGGTGGCATGTCGATCAAGGTCATCGGCACGGGCTTTGGCCGGACGGGTACGGATTCGATGCGCAAGGCGCTGACAATCCTCGGCTTCGGCCCCTGCCATCACATGTCCGAAGTGATGGCCGACGGCGAGCAGAAGCGGCTGTGGCGCGCGCTGGCAAAAGGAGCGGCGCCCGACTGGCGCGCGCTGTTCTCGGGCTACAATTCCTGCGTGGACTGGCCATCGGCGCATTATTGGCCCGAGCTGATCAACATCTATCCTGACGCCCGCGTCATCCTCACCTGGCGTTCGCCGGAAAGCTGGTGGGAGAGTTTCGAGAAGACCATCCTCGTCGGCATCGGCCAGACCCAGGACCAGGATGCGCTCGGCCGCACTTTGGTCGCTGCCCGAGTGTTCGGCGGCAGGCCGCATGACCGCGCGCATGCGATCGACGTCTATGAGGCCAATGTCGCCGCCGTCATGGCGACGGTGCCGCGCGAGCGCCTGCTGGTCCACCGCCTCGGCGACGGCTGGGAGCCGCTCTGCGCCCATCTCGGCGTTGCCGTGCCTGACGAGGCCTATCCCAATCGCAACAGTACGAAGGAATTCCGCGCGGCGCTGGTGAGGCGGTAGGCAGTAGGCAATAGGGAATAGGGAATAGGGCGGTGGGAAGATAGTCCTGAACGCTCTCGCCGTACTGCCTACTCCCTACTCCCTACTCCCTACTGCCTACTGCCGTCTTCCTCCCTAGTGCGCGGTTCCCGCGACTTTGTTCCGTCGAGACGTGACCGCCTCCAGCAGGTCGCGCTCGCTGGTGTGAGCATTTCGAAAAATGGCCACAACCATCTCAGCCAGAATTTCGGCGTCCGGCCCCAAGGGGTCGAGATGCTCATCCGCGCAGATCTGATCGAACACGCGCTCGCAGATTGCCAGATCGTGGGGGCTGAAGCAGGTGCCATTGAAACGCCGGCGTGGCATTTTGCGAACCTTTCAGGGCCCGCTGCGCGTGGTTGCGGCGGGCTTTTTACCGGGGAACCGCCGAGGCGATGGAGCGCCCGAGTAACAATATCGTCGACAGTATTGCCATACGACTACTCAGGACCCGGCAGCTGCATCGTCAACAGGCCCAAGATCTGTGCGCATTCGCGAGCCTTGTACTGCCCGGCGATCATCAACTGATAGTAGTCTCGCCGTTTTTCATCGGGGACACGAAAGCCGCGCCGAAATGCGGCGGCCTCCTTTGGAGTCCTGGTGCAGCCGAGTTTGCTGGCGCTGACCTTCAAACTCGCCAGTGAGCATCCGATCCTGGCAGCAATATCTTTCAAGGGTTCATTGTTAAAGTACCCATCAAGAATGATTTTGCGGCGAGCCTCCGCTTTGAGCTTTGCGTTCATCTCGTGGTCTCCTCAACTACGCTTTCACGATGCCAGATTTTATACGCACCGGGGTGAGGAGTGTCGTTATCGTCACATCCATAAACTTATCTCGGAATGCATTTCTTGCTGACATCCAGCGTGATGATGGCCGCTTCTGTGGACTTCAGTTCCGCCAGTCTTGCCAAGTGCCTGTGGTACACCACATGATTGACGTGGGCGCATGGGTATACCGGATTCGGATAGGTACCCTGCGATGGATGCTAAGAAGCACGGCGAGGCGCGCGCGAGGCAAGCGCCGGAGCGTGATCGACGTCGGTGGCCGCGCGAAGCGCAACCTCACAACGAGGTTGCACCGTCACTTGCGCCGGCGCTCGACCCTTTGCCATTTTCAACGCGCGAACTGGCGCCGGAGCAGCAGTTCGCCGCCTGGCAGGCGCATATGGCACCGCTTGTCGAGGTCAAGCTGCCGGACGACAAATCGGCCGACGATGGCTTTCCTGCCGACCATACGGCCTGGAACTTCGGCCGCATGCTGATCGTTCAACAGCGCACGCCGGCGTATAGCTACATGCGCTCCGCCGCGAAGCTCCGGTCCAGTTCGATCGATCACTGGTATATCGCCTTGCCGCGCACTGGCCGGTCGTGGACCGAGGTCGATCGCCGCGTTGCGGAAAACCAGCCGGGCAAGTTGGAGATCAGATCGCTTGGCTACCCGTTTCGCGGCAGGACAACGGAATCCGAAAGTCTCTTCGTCTATCTGCCGCGTGACTTGTTCGCCGACGCGAGGGCAACCCTGGATGCGAAGAACAATTCAGTCCTGTCTGGCAACTTTGCCGACCTCTTACTCGATTATCTCAACAGCATCGAAGCAAGGTTGCACAGTCTCACGGCTGACGATCTCCCCCGCATCGTGCATGCGACGCGCAGCATGATCATTGCTTGCCTTTCGCCCCCGGCGGAACATGCCGCGGCTGCCGAACAATTGGTCAGCGTGGCGTTGATGGAGCGCGCCCGCCGATACGTCCAAAACAATCTGGATGCGGCCCATCTGACACCGGATTCAATGTGCCGTGCGCTCGGCGTCTCGCGCTCCCGTCTCTATCAGCTGTTCGAACCGAGCGGTGGTGTCCTCCACTACATACAAAGTCGCCGGCTCCTGGCAGCCCATGTCGCGCTTGGCGATCCGGCGGACAGCCGGCGCATTGTCGATATTGCGGAAGCCGTCGGGTTCAGTTCAGCGGCCAATTTCAGCCGGGCATTCAGCAAGGAATTCGGTTACAGCCCCCGCGAAGTCCGAAGTTCCGCGGTGCCGCCGCGCCCCGCCCACTCTGTCCCGCTTGCCGAGCACGACAGGGTCTCGTCCTTTGAAGGCTGGCTGAAGGCGCTAGGAAGCTGACTCTGGGCTCAAAACCGGCTTGGCTGGGCAGGGAGCTGCTCCGCCTCATGGGATACAATATTTCGAATCGCTTCCACCACGGCATCAGTCATATAGCTGAATTGCCGCCAATTTTCGATTTATTAACGAACTGTGACTGTTCATCGTTATCGATAACTTGCTACCCTTCACAACCGAGCATTCATCGCAATTGCGCCGCACGCGACGCTTGTTGATACGGCGCGCTGAAAGTTTGCCAAGCTTGATAGTTATGCTATTTCTAAACTGGGGGACGCGAACTCGCACCGCCTATGGAGGTGGCTCTTGCGCCCAGAGGCATCAGGCGTCGGCACGCAGAGCGAGGGCCCTTCCTCGAGCGATGTTCCACGTGCCGGCGAACCGCTTCTCGCTGACCTTTTGGCGAACACGACCGAGCTGCTGTCGTTCTATGATCGCGACTTCCGCCTGACGCACTACGCCACCAGCCTCAAAGGCCTGTATGGCGGCGCGGTGGCGCTGGGCGCCGCCATTTGGGAGATCTACCCGGGCTTCCTCGATTCCAGGTGTCGCGACGAATTTCTTCGGGTGTTCCAGGGCGGCTCTGCGGCAAGCATCGACCTGCCGCGATCGTCGGGCGAAGCACCCCGATCCGTTTTCGTCTTCGGCACCGCAAATGGTGTGGGAATCGTCGAATCACGAGAGCGCGGTGGGCGCAGCGCAGCGGACGAGCAGGAGCATGTGATTCTGCTCCACCAGGCGACGCACGACGTGCTGACCGGACTGCAAAATCGGCGGCGATTCGGCGAGCGCCTGCAGCAGGCGCTGACGACCGTTGGCGGACCAAAGCCGAAAGCCGCCCTGCTGCAGATCGACCTGGACGATTTCAAAGCGGTCAACGACACGCTCGGCCATGGAGCCGGCGACACGCTTCTTCAACTTGCGGCAGGTCGCATCCGCGACGCGCTGCAGGACGGCGAATCCGCCTACCGCTATGCAGGCGATGAGTTCGCTGTCATCCAATTGGGCAAGGAGCAGCCGGCCGAAGCCGAGCGCCTCGCCGGATTGCTGGTCAATGCGTTCAAGGACCCGTTCGTCATCAACGGCATTTCTGTCTTCGTCGGCTCGAGTATCGGAATTGCTTTCGGGCCGGAGCACGGGGCCGATGGCGAGCAACTGATGAAAGCCGCCGACATTGCTCTTTACGCGGCCAAGACGGATGGACGCGGCTGCGCTCGAACGTTCAACCGTTCGATGCTGCTCCTGCTCGAGCAACGCGAAAACCTGAGGCGCAGCCTTCGAACCGCGCTGGAGCGGAACGAGCTTTATCTGGAGTATCAGCCGCTCATTCGGGCCCGTTCGTCGGTGGTCGG
The DNA here is from genome assembly GCF_003998955.1 of Mesorhizobium sp. M4B.F.Ca.ET.017.02.2.1. Classification (NCBI taxonomy): domain Bacteria; kingdom Pseudomonadati; phylum Pseudomonadota; class Alphaproteobacteria; order Hyphomicrobiales; family Phyllobacteriaceae; genus Mesorhizobium; species Mesorhizobium sp. M4B.F.Ca.ET.017.02.2.1. The sequence goes on from NZ_RZOF01000111.1 coordinate 5,477, forward strand.
TTTCGAAGCGCTGTTGCGGTGGCGGCACCCCGAGATCGGGATCATTCCGCCCGGCGTGTTCATCCCGATCGCCGAAGCCGATGGTTTGATGGATGAGATCGGGAGATGGGTGCTCGAGCAAGCCTGTCGCCAGGCATTGACGTGGCCCTCGGCGCTGACAGTCGCGGTCAACCTGTCGCCGGCTCAGTTCCTTAGCGGTTCGCTGACGGACACGGTCGCCCAGATCATCGACGAAGTTGGAATTCGCGCCGACAGACTAGAGTTGGAAATAACCGAAACGGTTCTTCTCGAGAGGACGATCGACAATATCGACACGTTAAATACTTTGAACGTCTTGGGGATAAGAATTTCGCTCGACGATTTTGGAACGTACTATTCGTCGTTGAGCTACCTTAAGAACTTTCCCTTCGACACTTTGAAGATAGATCAATACTTCATCGCGGACCTGGAAACGGATCTCAAAAGCCAGACGATCGTGCGATCGATCATCAATCTGGCGCACGGCCTGGGAATAAGCGTCACCGCCGAAGGGGTTGAGACGTCGGCACAGGCACGGTGGCTGACCAAGGAGAATTGCGATTGCCTGCAGGGTAATTTCCTGGGACGGCCGCTCGGAGCCGAGGCGACCAGCGATTTCATCGGGCGATCCTCGCCCAAGGCGGTGCGGGCGATGGAGGAATCGAATCGGGCGCTCTAGCCCCTTGCACCCTTTGTAAAGTGGAGAGTTGTAAAAGCGATCGAGACAGATACCGCGCAACCCTTGTCGTGCGGGACTGGCTCATCACGAGGCGGCGGAAATTCCGTCTCGGAGGTCATCGCGCCGCCATGGCTCAATACGGATGGAATAGGGAGGATGCCGATGGGAGCTGTTCATCATGGCCTGGCTGGCGAGCCGACTTTTGAGCCGATGATCCAGATCGACATGGAAATCAGAAGTTTTGTCTCCGCCTGGAGGCACTGCGATTATGTCTCGACATACGTGGCCCGGATGATCAGCCAGACGAGGTCGGACTCGGTCCGGCATTCAAATCTCTTTTCCTCCGCCTTCAACGAATTGCTGGAGGTTGCCTTTCGCACGCGCCATGGCGACGGCGAACTGGCATGCAGGGTGTCCCGCCATGGAGCGACGGACAGGATCGAGCTGACATTTCCTTGCGTGGCGGAGGAGCGCCAATTCTACAAGGAAGCCGTAAGCCAGGTCGCGGGATTGGAAGCCAGGGAGCGATACGTCAGTTCCGTGTCTGGGGATATCGCGCCCAGCCGGGAGATCGTACTCCTGGAACTGGCTGTCGACTACAACGCGACACTGAGGGTCGAGGAAGCCGACGGCGATGCGATCAAGTTGGTCGTGGATCTTCCGCTCGAGGGCTTTGAACATTGAGCCCTTACAGCCTTCTCCCACGCTTCAAGGCGCAATACGACGCGAACAGCCAGGAATTCTCCATATCCGGGGTGGTCCGGCCTCAGGCGATCGACGAGCTTGCGCCCAGCCTGGCATTGCTGCGTGACGCGATCGCCCGTGTGCGCGGCGTTCTCTACGTCAATGTCAGACGCCTGACGCAGATGAACAACGCCGCGTTTCACGCCTTTTCGAGGATCATCATCGACGCTTGTCGCGCTCGACCCGATCTCAAATTTGTCGTCATCACGTCGAGCGTCGTCGGCTGGACCTCGCGAAAATTCAGTCGCCTGAGCGGAATCGAACCGAACATCACGGTCGAGGAGTATGACAGCGAATTCTATCCGGGGCAGGGCTTTCTCGAGGAGGGCGGGTTCGTTCCAATCCTGCGCACGCAGACAAAGATGACCTGGCGCCACGAGCGAGCAATCTTGCCGCGACACGGCATGAGGCCAGGGATCGTCATGGCCGACATCTGTTGCGGGATCGGTGATTTCGCCGTGCTCGTGCAGAAGGAGTTCCAGCCATCGCGGATCGTCGCCCTCGACCACTCCATGTCCAGCCTGAACTATGCTCGACAGGTGATGCGGGAGTTCGATATCCGGGGCATCGAATATACCTATGGCGATGCGTCGGAAATGCTGCTCGATGAAGCGCAATTCGACTTGGTCACCTGCCGGCATTCCCTTCAAATCTTCAATCGACCGGAACTCATCCTTAAGGAACTCTACCGCATATGTAAGCCAGGCGGGCGGGTCTACATCACCAACGAGAAGAACTCGCATTGCCTCGGCGAGCCGCGCGCCGAAAGCATTCGTTGGACCTACAACGAGGTGGCGAAGCTGTTCGGGCATTTCGAGGTGGACGTCGAGCTTGGGCCCAAGAGTAGGCGATACCTGATCGAAACCGGATTCGAAGACATCCGTGTCGAGACCTTCATGGTCACCAACCTGGACGGCGATCCCCAGGACTTCGCCGATGTCATCGTAGCCTGGGCGGATGTCTATGCGGGCGAGATGGCGGTGAGACGCGGCGACGGACCGGAGTTCGTCGCACGGTTCCGGCAGGGTTTCCAGGACCACATTTTCGCGGCGCTACATCCCAAGGGTTATGCGGGTTGGCCGATCTGGGTCGCATCGGGGCGGCGACCGCAATGAAAGCCGACAACGAACCTGCACCGCGTTTCGGCCTGCGCTCCTTTCGAGCGAAATTCGTGTTGGTCGTTGGCGGCGCGGTGCTGTTCGACCTCCTGCTGAGCGGCGGTCTGGCGCTTTGGAACGTTCAGAAGCTGTCGAGTGATGCCACATCGGAAGTCGGCGAGGGCCTGACGACCGCAAACCAGGAATACATTCGCTCCTATGCCGAGTCGACGGCATTGAGTGTCGACCTGCTGCTCGATAGGGTCCATGGCGACGTCAAGGCGCTGGCCGGCGTGCTGCAGGCCCAGATCGACGATCCTACGCGCCAGCAACAGGTTGGAGCGACGCTTTCGCATGAAGCGCCGGGCTCCGTGAAGGTCGTCTACGACGCGCAAGGCGATTGGGCGCAGAACCTGCCGGGCGCGCCTTCGGTGATAAGCGTCTGGGGCTACCTGCTGGGGGCCGACCACAATCCGTTGCCGAGCGTCCAGCAGGAAATAGAAGACAGTACCGTGCTGGATCTCGTCGCGCCGACGCTCATGGCCAGCGGGTCGTCCAAACTGCAGATGTACTATATTGGTCCAAAAGAGCGGCCGATCTTCAGGACGGTGCCGTATACGGACCAGGCACAGACCTTCGACCGGCTCTATCCGGGCCATAACAAGGCCGAGTTCTGGGAGTTCTTCTTTCCTGGGATCTATGGGTCGTGGCAGCAATGGGCCAAGGATCCGGCCTCGCGTCCAGTCCCTGACGACATCACCCAGACAGCGCCCTACACCGATGCAATCACGGGAAAGCTGATCGTCAGCTTTTTCCACCCGCTGTGGACGCGCGATCGCACCGGTATCGCCGGCACGGCGGGGGCAGACATCACGCTCGATCAGCTTGCGGAAGTCGTCGAACGTGTGAAGATCGCCGAAACCGGGTTTGGTTTCCTCACGATGTCGAGCGGCAACGTGGTGGCGATCAATGCGTCCGGCCAGGCGATCATCGGCCTGACGTCATCGAGCGATGCGGGCGCGCAGGGCGTCACCGGCCTGGAGAGGTCCCTGCGCGGAAGCACGCAGCCCGCCATCGCGTCGCTGCCTCTCGACCAGAACAATGACGGTGTCATTCAGCATATCATGCTCGACAACAAGGGCGAACGCGTACCCTACATTGTCGTCCTGAAGAGATTGAAGCCGACCAATCTGTGGAGTTCGGGACCGATCAAGCCCGAGACGATGTCGGTCGGCATCGTCGTGCCCGAACGGGAGATCTATGCATCGCTGTTCGCCGCGCAGCAGAGCATCTCCCGCGCAACCAATCGTATCCTGCTCTTCCAGATCGGCGCGATCGTCGTTTCGCTCCTGATTGTCTTTGCGGCGGTGCTCGGGATTTCGAAGCGCATCACGGCTGGCCTCAGGTCGCTTGCCAGTGCCGCCCAGCGGCTCCAGTCCAAGGACTATTCAGTCCGCGTGAGCATTCCAACGCGCGACGAGGTAGGAGCGGCAGGCATCGCCTTCAACCGCATGGCCGAGGAGATCAGCTTTCACACCGAAAACCTCGAGCAACTCGTCGACGACCGAACCAGGGAACTCGGGGACGCAAACCTGGAGATTTCCGCGCTCAACGAAAAGCTGCGGGACGAGAACGTCCGCCTCGGCGCCGAGCTCGCGGTTGCCCGGCAGATCCAGATGATGGTCTTGCCGAAACCATTCGAACTCGAAGCGATTCCCGGGCTGGAGATCGCAGCTTACATGCGGCCGGCCGACGAGGTCGGCGGCGACTATTACGACGTTCTGCAGAACGGATCGCGGGTCAAGGTCGGCATCGGCGACGTGACCGGTCACGGCCTCGAGAGCGGCGTGCTGATGCTGATGGTCCAATCCGTTGCGCGTGCGCTGCAGGAGGCCAACGAGGCGAATCCGCACCAGTTTCTGAATAGGCTGAACAGCGCGATCTACAAGAACATCGAGCGGACCAACACCGACAAGCATCTTTCGCTGGCTTTCCTTGACTTTGAGGATGAGCGGGTCACGCTATCCGGCCAGCATGAGGACGTTCTCGTCGTGCGCGCGGATGGGGAAGTCGAACGCATCGATACGCTTGATCTGGGTCTGCCGGTCGGTCTGGAGAGCGACATCTCGCAGTTCATTGACACGCGTGACATCCGGTTCGGCAGCGGCGACGTCATCGTCCTGCACACTGACGGTGTGACCGAGGCGGAAGACCAGAACAAGAGACTGTTCGGGTTCGAGCGTCTCTCCCAGAGCGTGCAAAGACGTCACGGCCGAAGCGCCGAGGAAATCAAAACCGGGATCGTCGACGATCTGATGGCCCATATCGGAATCCAGAAGATCCACGACGACATCACCCTTGTGATCATAAGGCACACCTAGGCAATGACCGCGCTGTTCGGCACCCCTGACATTGCAATCGGGATGAGGGAGAACGTCAGTCGCGTGCGGCTGTTCGACGGCCCTCTCGACCTGAGTTGGCGTCACTGCGCTACGACCTCGGACTTCATCGCCGATCTTTTCGCATTGCGCTTTCAGTCGTCTCGCAATGACTACTTGGAAGTGCGGCATAGCATCGGATATCTGGTCAACGAGCTCATCGAAAATGCCGTCAAGTTTCGCGCCCCGGGTGAGATCGTGATCGAGGCGTCGATGGATTCGGAGTGCTTCAAGCTCAAGGTGTCGAACGACATCGATGGTCAAGACGCGTCCGAGTTCCAAACTCTCCTGGCGGACATCACGGTTGGCGACCCCAAGGACCTGCTGATACAGCGAATAGAAGCGAATGCCGCGAACCCCGACATGTCGGGCTCCGGGCTCGGACTGCTGACGTTGATGAGCGACTATGGCGCACGCCTCGCCTGGATATTCAGCTCAGCGGACGAAAGCGATCGGGTTTGCCTGGAGACATACGCCTCCATTCCGATCTCGCAAACTCAAAACTAGAAGAAACGAAACCAGGCTATGGAAATCAAGACAGACGATTACCGTGTGTGGATTGAGGGAAGCGATATATTTTTCGACGGTTCAATGCGGCTCGCCAGTTCACAAGCGGGTGCGCCCATCACGGCCTTGGCGTCCAGTGTGCTTGCGTCAAATCCCGCTTCCATTACGCTCAATTTGAAGGACCTTCACTTTCTCAACTCTTCCGGCATCAACCTGCTGGCGAAATTTACCATCGAGGTGCGCAAGCATCCTGATGTTCGGTTGGTCGTGCGTGGAACGCCCGACATACCCTGGCAATCGAAATCATTGCCGAATCTGAAGAAGCTGCATCCGGCCCTGGTGCTTTTGATGGACTGACCGGGTCGCCGTGAACTGGCCAAGGCCCAGGTGGCTCGCGACAATCCCGGATAACATTTGGCGTCAGAGAGCGCCGCACTGAGCGAGATATGTACCCCAGGATAAGTATTTGGATGCGGGGCTAACGACAAATCGGCCCCGTGCGTAGATGATTGCAATGACTCGGCGGGGGCTCGGCACAGGCGGCAGGCATCCAGGTTGGGGGGATGTCGGGCCGCCTGTGCCGACAAGCCGCCGCCGCGTGGTCAAAGGTGGCGTCATTGAGTAAGCGAGCCAAGGTCAACAGCGGCCGGCTGGAGTTCATCCCGCCGCAGATCCCGACTCGGGTCGAGCAGCCGCCCGAAGATGAGGGATGGGTTCACGAAGTCCATCTTGACGGCTACCGGACGCAGATCATCATCGATAACGGCGGGGTGCGCCTCTACAGCAAGAACGGCCGTGACTGGACCACGAAATACTGGCCCATCGCGCTGGAAGTCGAGCTGCCGTGCCGGTCCGCCATTCTCGACGGCGAGGTCATTGTGCCGGGCGAGCAGGGCTCTCCCGACCGCCCCGCGCTGGAAACCGCGATCTGGCACGAGCCGAGCCGGCTGGTCTTCGTCGCGTTCGACATCCTCCATCTTGACGGTCGCGATCTGGCCTCCTTGCCCCTGCTGCAGCGCAAGCAGGCGCTGTGGCAACTGGTCGAGCCCGGCCTCGGCAGGATCCAATACAGCGAGCATTTCGAGGGCAGTGCGCTGGGCATCATCCGCGCCACCGAGAAGATGGGGCTCGAAGGCATCATCTCGAAGCGCGCCGACAGCCGCTATAGCAGCGGACCGTCGAACACATGGCTGAAGGCCAAATATTCCGCGCCCATCCCGGCGTAGCCGTCCCGCAAGGCCCAAGGGTGCGAGGCCACTTTAGGCCGCCGCCTCAACCGGAAGGCCCGCAGCCTTCCATTCGGGGTAGCCGTCCTCGAGCCGATGAACGACATACCCTCGCGCCCGCAATGACGCGACAGCCTCGAAGGACAGAACGCAATAAGGACCGCGGCAATAGGCGATGACCTCCCGGTTGGCGGGAAGCTCCGCCAGCCGGCGTTCAAGGTCAGCGAGCGGAATGTTGAGCGCCCCCGGAAGATGTCCAAGCGCAAATTCGTCCTCCGACCGGACGTCGAGAACCGTGACAAGACCGTCATGCAGTCTTGAGACAAGGTCTTCGCGCGACACAGCCTCCAGCGCGTCGCGTGCGTGGAAGTAGTCGGCCATGACGCGATTGACCTCGGCGACGTTCCGCTCGCCCACGCGCCCCAAGGCCTTCATCAACTCAACCACCTGGGTATCTCCGGCAAGACGGTAAAGCACATGCTTGCCGTGCCGCCGCGCCTCGACAAGGTGCGCGCGCCGGAGGATCTGAAGGTGGCGCGAGGCGTTGGCAAAGCTGAGGCCCGCCCGTGCCGCAAGCCCCTCGACATTCCGTTCACCCTGGGCGAGGTGCTCCAGCAACTCCAGCCGGTGCGCATGCCCGAGAGCTTGAGCCAGTTCGGCAAGGCTGGCGAAAACCGCCTGTTTTGGTCCGATGCTTGACATGCATTCTTCTCGATGGAACATTCAGCAGAATAATTGAATGTTATCTCGGGCGAGGCAGGGAGTGCAAGAGTCATGATTCTCCGTCAGTTCCTCCATTCCGATCCCGTCGCTGCATCCTACCTGTTCGGATGCGGTGGCAAGTCGGCAGCCGCCGTCGTCGATCCGGTAGGCGATATCGCGCCCTATCTTCGAGTTGCCGAGGCGACCGGCATGCGCATTCTCTATGTGGTCGATACGCACATCCACGCCGACCACATTTCCGCCGGGCGGACGCTCGCCGCAGCCTCCGGCGCGGAATACACGCTGTTCGAGGGCACGGAAGCCGGTTTCCCATTTCGACGCGCCAAGGACGGCGAGGTAGTCGAGCTCGGCAACGTGACCATGACCGTCATGCACACGCCCGGGCACACGCCGGAGCACATCTCGCTCCTGGTCACGGACAGGACACGCGCGGCCGAGCCATGGTTCGTGCTGACGGGCCACACTCTCATGGTTGGCGATCTCGGACGAACCGAACTTGCAACCAGTGCCGAGGACGGCGCGCGGACGCTGTTTTCGAGCGTGCGCCGCCTCAAGCAACTGCCGGATCACGTCGAAGTGCTGCCCGGCGCCTACTCCGGCTCGGTCTGCGGGCGCTCGCTCAGCGGCAAGCCGACATCGACGATTGGCTTCGAGAAGCGCTTCAACAAGGCGTTCCGCATTGATGACGAGGACGCTTTCGTCGCCACGATGATCGCGGACATACCGCCCCCGCCGCCGGAGGCGGCGCGCAACCGTGCCGCCAACGCGGGTCACGCCGCCGCCTCGGCCTGAGCAATGAACGAGGGGGCATCAGTTTCGCCAGGCTCGACTGTCAGGCTTGGGCTCAAGGAAAACTGGCGGCAGTTTGCCCTGCTCATGCTGGTGAATGCCTTTGTCGGCGGCATGGTCGGGGTCGAACGAACGGTCGTGCCGCTCATCGGGTCGGAAGAGTTCGGCATCGCCTCGACGACACTTGTCGTCTCCTTCATCGTCAGCTTCGGCGTGGTCAAGGCGCTTGCCAATCTGGTCTCGGGCCAACTCGCGGATGCCTGGGGCCGCAAGCGCGTTCTCGTCCTCGGCTGGCTTGTCGGCCTGCCGGTCCCGTTCATGATCATCTGGGCGCCGAGCTGGGGATGGGTGATTGCGGCCAATGCCCTGCTCGGCATCAACCAGGGGCTCGCCTGGTCGATGACGGTCATCATGAAGGTCGACCTCGTTGGTCCGAAATCGCGCGGCCTCGCCGTCGGCCTCAACGAATTTGCCGGTTACCTGGCCGTCGGCGTGACGGCGTTCCTCACTGGCTATCTCGCCTCGCGGTATGGTCTGCGTCCCGCGCCGATCTATCTCGGCATGGGCTACGCCGTGATCGGCGCCGTGCTGTCGATCCTGCTCGTCCGTGACACGCGCGACCACCTCAGGCTGGAGGCGTCCGCCCACAAGCAGCAGTCCGCGCCGATCAGTTTCCGGGAGGTATTTGCGCTAACCTCGTTCAGGGATCGCAATCTGTTCGCGGCATCGCAAGCGGGTCTCGTCAACAACCTCAACGACGGCATGAGCTGGGGTATTTTCCCATTGTTCTTCGCCTCCTTCGGGCTTGGCGTCGAGCGCATCGGCATCCTGAAGGCGATCTATCCCGCGACCTGGGGAATCCTGCAGGTCGTCACCGGCCCCTTGAGCGATCGCTGGGGTCGCAAAGGCTTGATCGTCGCCGGAATGTGGGTTCAGGCCGGCGGCCTGTTTCTCACCGCGGCCACCAGCCGGTTCGAGTGGTGGCTCGTCGGCAGCCTTCTTCTCGGCCTTGGAACGGCGATGGTCTATCCAAGCCTGATCGCCGCGGTTTCCGACGCCTCGCATCCGAGCTGGCGCGCCCGTTCGCTTAGCGTCTATCGGTTCTGGCGCGACCTCGGCTACGCGATCGGTGCGCTCTCCGCGGGCCTCATCGCCGATCGCTTCGGGCTCTCATGGGCGATCACGTCGATCGCCGCACTGACGTTTTTCTCGGGCGCGATTGTCGCCGTCGCGATGCGCGAGACCGCCAAGGGTTAGCTGGCCTGAATGATCTTTTTCACCTGTTGACGGTCTTCCGGCGACCACTGCTCGGGGTTCTCCTGATGAGCGATGGCGGCGTGAAGCTCGATGTGTTTCCACAGTTCAGTTTCGGTCTCAGCCGTGAACGATCCTGGACAGGCTTCCATCCCAGGGTAGTCCTTGCACCGATATGAATAGGCCATATCTACGCCTCCCTAGTTTGCCCAGGTAGCAGGCGAGGAAGCGGCTCGCTTGTCAATTCACAGTTTTCGAATGCGCCGTACGCGCATTTCATCCAATCGGATTAGCGCTGGTTCGTGCTTGGTGCGGCAAATTGAGGATCGAGGATGGCCGACGGTGAAAACATATCAGCCCTTGGCCTCGGCGCCGCCTTTCGCGGGTGACACCAACTGGATCGCCGGGCGCTCGCCGGGCGCATTGTTCCTGGCGACGACGACGCGGTCGCGGCCTTCCGCCTTGGCGTCATATTGGGCGTGGTCGGCGGCGTTCGTCAGCTCGGCCCAGCCGGCGCCATGCTCGGGATAGGCGGCGACGCCGAATGAGGCCGTGACGGTGCCCAGCGTGCGGCCGCGGTGCGCCAGATGCAGCTGCTTGATCGCCTGGCGCAGCGTTTCCGCGCGCGCGGCGCCCTCTTCGAGCGAACAGCCCGGCATGACCAGCGCGAATTCCTCGCCGCCATAGCGCGACACGACATCGCTGTCGCGGGCATGCTCGATCAGGGTTGCCGCGACCTGCTTCAGCACGAGGTCGCCGGCTTCGTGGCCGAACGTGTCGTTGAACTGCTTGAAGTGGTCGACGTCGAGCATGATGATCGCCAGCGGCTGGCTCGAGCGCTCCATGCGCCTGAGTTCGCGGCTGCTGGTTTCCTCGAGATAGCGGCGGTTGAACAGGCCCGTGTTCGGATCGCGGATCGATTGCTGCCTGAGCGTCTCGCGCAGCCGCAGATTGGCCAGCGCCAGCGCCAGCGTGTCGACGACGCCGCGCAGGATCTGCTGCCGCTCGGCAAGCCATTGCGGTTTCTCGGCCGCGTTCGGCTCGCACAAATGCAGGATGCCCAGCGTCTCGCCCTGCGCCGCCAGCGGCATGCAGACATAGCCCTTCTTGCCGTTCTCCGTGATATGAGCGCAGCGCGGCGTCAGCATGCCCGGACCGGCGACATGTTCCTGGCCGCGCCGCAGCGCCCAGCAGTCCTCCGGCGCGAACTGGTTGACGCTCGAGCGAACGTCGCCCCAATGCGCCATCTCTTCCACCAGGTTGCGCGAGGCGCTGGTCAGATGCACGCTGCCGCTCAGGCCGCCGAGGAACTCAGTCATCGCCGTGCCGACCACCGAGAAGGCTTCGGGGAAGGTCACGCAGGCCTGCAGCAACTCGCCGAGCTTGACCAGCCGGGTCGTGGTTTCCGACTTCTCATGCAGCTCGCGATTGAGGACGGCGAGCTGGTCGGCGCGCTCATTGACGACGCCTTCGGCGCGGCGCAATTCGCTGATGTCGTTCAGCGTCAGCACCAGCCCGCCCTCGGACCGGCTCAGCGGGCTGCAACTGGCGATCACGGGCACTTGCGATCCGTCAGATCTGGTCAGGCGCACTTCGCCCTGGTGCTGGCGTCCGGTGGCCAACGCCATCTCGACGGGAGACGTCCCGCCGGCGAAGTCGCCGCCTCTTGCGTCGTGGAGTTTCAGCGCCGCGTCCCATTGCAGGCCGACGATCTTGTCGGCGCGCCGGCCGACCATCGTTGCCGCCGCGGGATTGGCGCTGGCGATGCGGCCATCGCCGTCGAGCACCGCGATGCCCTCGGCCACCGTCTCGACG
>NZ_RZOF01000112.1:0-16474 GCF_003998955.1 Mesorhizobium sp. M4B.F.Ca.ET.017.02.2.1
TTCTTGTTCCACTCGTTGGCTGCGTAGTCGATGGCGTTCTTCAGCACACCCGTCGGGCCGTGATTGTATTCGGCAGCGGTGAAGATGAAGCCGTCGAAAGAGGCGACCTTCTTCTGCCAGCGCTGCGCCACTTCGTTCTGCGACGGCGCCCAGGCGGAGGAAGCGACCTCGTCGAAGAACGGCAGCGGGAAGTCGCGCAGGTCGACGACTTCGACGTCGATGTCGGCATGCGCCTTGGCGATCTTGGCGATCCACTCGGTCGGCACGTCGGCGAAGCGCGCGGCGCGCGTCGAACCGACGACAATGGCGATTTTGGGCTTGGACATTTTGGGAGGCTCTCCTTGCGGGAAATTGTGGTATCGTTTGGATACCGGCGCTATATGAGATACCGCAAAAGCGAAGTGCAAGGAGGCACGTTTTTGTTACTGAGGCACCCGCATATCACCGAAGACTGCCGCGCCGTGTCGGAAATCCTGCAGCGCGTCGGCGACAAATGGACCGTTCTGGTGGTCGGCAAGCTCGGCAACGGACCGCTGCGCTTCAATGAACTTCGCGCCGCCGTCGGCGGCATTTCGCAGAAGATGCTGACCACCACATTGCGCGGTCTGGAGCGCGATGGCTTCGTCATCCGCACCGTCTTTCCGACCATCCCGCCGCGCGTCGACTACGAGCTGACAGAGCTTGGCCACGAGCTGTTGGTCCCCGTCAGCGCGCTCGGCGCATGGGCGCGCAGGAACACCGCCAGGGTCAGGGCCGCGCGCGAGAAATTCGACGGTCTGCACGGCTGAAAGCCTGTTGCCGCAAGGATTTTTGGCGCAAGGCCCGCGAAAGATGAACCTTCGTGCCGACCCGTTTTCTGGTCGGCCGCTGTGGCGTGTCCGTCCCGTTTTCAGCTTCCGGTGGATCGTCTCGCAGTCAGCCCGGCGGGCCGTCTGCTCGCGGCAATCGTCTGCGGTTTCTGGCCGGCGTCGCAACTTGATCGCCAGGCATTTTTCGCATGCGCCCGGCGGCTTGCCGATGACGCTATTTTGCGAAGCGCAAGAGAGCCCGGCATCGGCTTGCTTGATCTCGGTATAGGCAGTTGCGGCGAGCAGGCCGAACAGGCCCAGGACGGCTCCCGCAAGAGCACCGTTCAGCGTTCGTTGACGCATTGTCTTCCCCCAAGCCCGGGCGGACTTGCTCACGGAAATTTGCGCACGACTGTGAAGGAGCTCACGCAGCCCGCCGGCAGGGCCCTCGCCTGCCGGAGCCGGGTCAGCCTTCGGCCGGAACCGCCTTCGGCTTGCCCTCGCCGTCCAGCGCCACCATGACGAAATCGGCATGCGTGACCTTCTCCATCAGGTCGGAGAGATAGCGCTGCGCCCAGGCCTCGACCTTGAGCGCCATCGAGGTGCGGCCGACGCGCTCGACATGGGTGTAGATGCAGAGCGTGTCGCCGATCTTCATCGGCTTGGCGAAGGACATCTCCTTGACCGCCGCCGTCACCACGCGGCCCTTGGCGCGTTCGGCGGCGCGGATGCCGCAGGCAAGGTCCATCTGCGCCATTACCCAGCCGCCGAAGATATCGCCGGCCGCGTTGGCGTCCGAAGGCATGGCCAGCGTCCTCAGTGTCAGGTCACCGATCGGCCGTCCGTCCGCGTAGTGCACCATGCCAAAATCCCCGAGATCGATGACATGATCCCGTAGCGTCACCGCGCCGGCAGGTCAACGCGCCGCGGATGCTGTCGCAAGCAGCGGCTGGCTTGACCCTAAAAGTAGCGCTCGAGGTTCGCGCGGATGCGATCGAGCACGGTATCCCCGGAAACGTCGGGGGCGAATTCCTTGCCGGTGATCGCCTCATAGGCCTGCGCATAGACCCGCGAAGCCTGTTCGACGATCTCGTCCGGTATGGTCGGGATCGGCTCCCTGTAGGGGTCGCAGCGCGCCGCGACCCATGACCGGATAAAATCCTTGTCGAAGCTCTCGGGCCGTTCGCCGCTCGCAAAAGCCTGTTCGTAGCTGGCCGCGATCCAGTAGCGGCTGCTGTCCGGCGTGTGGATCTCGTCGGCCAGGATGATGGTCCCGTTTCTGTCGGTGCCGAATTCATATTTCGTGTCGGCGAGGATGAGCCCGCGTTCGGCGGCGCGCGCCTGGCCGCGGGCGAACAGCCGCAACGCGTAATCTGACACGGTATCCCACTGTGCTGGCGTAAGAAGCCCCTGATCGAGGATCTCTGCCTTCGACAGCGGCTCGTCATGGCCGCCATCCGAAGCCTTGCTCGTTGGCGTGATGACCGGCTCGGCCAGCTTCTCATTGTCGCGCAGGCCGTCCGGCAGGGTCATTCCATACATCACCCGTTCGCCCTTCCGGTACCGGGTCAGGATCGAGGTGCTGGTGGTTCCCGCCAGATAGCCGCGCACGACGATCTCGACCGGCAGGATATCGAGCCTTGTGCCGACGACGACGTTCGGGTCGGGATATTCCAGAACATGGTTCGGGCAGATATCGGCCGTTTCCTCGAACCAGTAGCGGGCGGTCTGGGTGAGGATCTCGCCCTTGAACGGGATCGAGGCCAGGATGATGTCGAAGGCGCTGAGACGGTCGGTGGCGATGATGATGCGCCTGCCGTCGGGCAGGTCGTAGTTTTCGCGGACCTTGCCCTTGTAGTAGCCTGGCAGTTCCGGGATGAAGGCATCGGAGAGGGTACGCATTTGGATCTCCTGCCTCCCGGGGATTGGTCGATGCCTTCGCATAAGCTCTCGACCCCGTGCATATCAAGCGGGATTGTCGGGTTATCCCGCTAGCCATCGCTATTGCGGCAGTCGTATTTTTCACAACCGATGCCGGAAGGCGCGGCGACGCGGCGAACCCGCCGCGTCTAGGCTGCGGCCAGATTACCGGAGCCGCCCACCAGTCATGCAGACCTATGATTTCATTATCGTCGGCTCCGGCTCGGCCGGTTCGGTGCTCGCCGAAAGACTGTCGGCCTCCGGCCGTTTCTCGGTCCTGGTGCTGGAGGCCGGCGGCACCGACCGCCGCTTCTACGTCCAGATGCCGCTCGGCTACGGCAAGACCTTCTTCGACCCGGCCGTCAACTGGAACTATAAAGCGGAGCCCGATCCTGGCCTTGGCGGCAATGCCGACCACTGGCCGCGCGGCAAGCTGCTCGGCGGCTCCAGCTCGATCAACGCCATGGTGTATATCAGGGGCGCGCGCGAGGATTTCGACGCCTGGGCGGCCGCCGGCAATCCAGGTTGGAGCTACGACCACCTGCTCCCCGCCTTCAAGGCGCTGGAGGACAATGAGGCCGGCGCCGACAGATGGCGCGGCGTCGGCGGTCCCTTGCACATCACCGACTGCGCAAATGCCGTCCACCCGCTGACGAAACGCTACCTTGCGGCAGCGCAGCAGGCCGGCCTGCCGCTCAATCCGGATTTCAACGGCGCTTCCCAGGAAGGCGTCGGCATCTACCAGATCACCACCAGGAACGGCCGCCGCATGTCGGCCGCCCGCGCTTTCCTGCGCCCGGCGATGAAGCGTGCCAATGTGCGCGTCGAGACAAACGCGCTGGCGACGAAAATCCTGTTCGAGGGCAAGCGCGCCGTCGGTGTCGAATATCAGCAGAACGGCGAGACCAGGACCGCGCACGCTGGCCGTGAGGTCATCCTGTCCGGCGGCTCCATCAACTCGCCGCAGCTGCTGCAGCTCTCCGGTGTCGGCCCGTCGGCGCTGCTCGGAGACCTCGGCATTCCGCTCGTCCACGCCAACGAGAATGTCGGCGCGAACCTGCAGGACCATGTCGGCATCAACTACACGTTCAAGGGCAGGCTGCCGACGCTCAACCAGATCCTGCGCCCCTGGTGGGGCAAGCTCATGGTCGGCATGCAGTACATCCTGTTCCGGTCCGGGCCGCTGTCGCTGTCGATGAACAATGCCGGCGGTTTCTTCCGCACCGACCCGACCCTGGCGCGGCCGAACATGCAGCTCTATTTCCAGGCCTTCTCCACCGTCATTCCGAAGAGCGGTGAGCGCCCGATCCTGACCCCCGACCCGTGGCCCGGCTTCTCGATCGGCCTTTCCAACTGCCGCCCGTCGAGCCGCGGCGAGATCATGATCCGCTCGAGCAATCCGCGCGACTATCCGCGGATCACGCCCAATGCCTATTCGACCAACGCCGATGTCGACGAGATGCTGGCGGCGGTGAAGTTCGTGCGCAAGATCGCCGCGATGCCGGCGATGGCCGAGATCATCGAGGAAGAGGTTTTGCCCGGTCCGTCAATCACTTCCGACGCCGACCTGATTCAGGATTTCAGGAAGCGCTCGGGCACCGTCTACCATCCGGTCTCGACCTGCCGCATGGGGCCGGACGCCGCGCGCGCCGTTGTCGATCCGCGCCTCAGGGTGCACGGGATTGCCGGCCTGCGCGTCATCGACGCCTCGATCTTTCCCGACAACATCACCGGCAACACCAACGCCGCCTCGATCCTGACCGGATGGAAGGGCGCCGAACTGGTTCTGGAGGATCAGAAATGAAGATCACCGACGTCAAGACCTGGGTTGTCGGCAACCCGCCGCCCGGCATCGGCGGCAAGTATTTCATCTTCGTCAAGCTCACCACCGATGGCGGCGTGGTCGGCTATGGCGAGGCCTACAATGCCACCTTCTCCGGCCACGTCACCGCCAGGATGATCGAGGACATGGCCGAGCGTTATCTTGTCGGCCGCGATCCGCACGACATCGAGAACCTGTTCCGTCGCATCTATTCCTCCGGCTTCACCCAGCGCCCGGACGTTTCCGGCATGGGCTGTTTCTCGGCGCTGGAAATGGCCTGCTGGGACATCATCGGCAAGGAAGCCGACAAGCCGGTCTACAAATTGCTCGGCGGCCAGGTGCACGAGACGCTGCGTTCCTACACCTATCTCTACCCGCACACCGGCAGCGTCCATTCCGAGGACGCGCGCGGCAGGAACGTCTACAACGACCCGGAATTGGCCGCCGCCTGCGCGCTCGAATATGTCGAGCAGGGCTTCAACGCGGTCAAGCTCGACCCGGCCGGCCCCTACACCGCTTTCGACGGCCACCAGCCGCGCCTAATCGACATCGACCTCTCCGCCCGCATGGTCAAGGCGATCCGCGAGGCCGTCGGAAACAGGGCGGACATCCTGTTCGGCACGCATGGCCAGTTCACCGCCTCGGGCGCGCTGCGTCTCGCCCGCGCCATCGAGCCCTATGACCCGCTGTGGTTCGAGGAGCCGGTGCCACCCGATATGCCCGAAGTGATGGCGCAGGTCGCCCGCGCGACCTCCATCCCCATCGCAACCGGCGAGCGGCTGACGACCAAATTCGAGTTCGCCCGCGTCATCGAGAACCGCGCCGCGACCATCCTGCAGCCCGACCTCGGCCGCTCCGGCGGCATCCTGGAAACCAAGAAGATCGCCGCCATGGCCGAGGCCTACCACATCCAGGTCGCGCCGCACTGTTATTGCGGTCCGATCGTCGGCGCCGCCAACATCCAGCTGGCGGTGACGCTGCCCAACTTCCTGATCCTGGAATCGCTGAAGCAGTGGGACGGTTTTCATGCCACGCTGCTGAAGAAGAAGATCGAGTGGCAGGACGGCAACGTCATTCCTTCGAAGGAGCCCGGCCTCGGCGTCGAGCTCGACGAGGCGGTTTGCGACGCGCATCCCTACAGCGGCAAGGACCTGCATCTGCAGATGATGCAGACGCCGTTGATGCCGTGAGCGAGCGGCCCGCTTACGCCTTCGTCGGCCTAGGCCATCTCGGCGGCCACCTCGCCGCCAGCCTGGTCCGCAATGGTTTCGACGTCACCGTCGTTGACCGCGACCCGGCAGCCGTCGAGCGCCTGGTGGGCCTCGGCGCCAATGCCGCGAACAGCCCGGCCGAGGCCGCCGCCCGCGCCGGCAATGCCATCTCTTGCCTGCCATCGCCCAAGGTCAGCGAGACAGTGCTCGCCGGTCCCGGCGGATTGCTCGAAGGCCTGCCGGCTGGCGGCGCCTGGATCGAGATGTCGACCAACGGCCGCGACGAGATCGTGCGGCTCGCGGCCCTGGCGTCGGCGAAGGGAATCGAGACGCTGGAATGCCCGGTCACCGGCGGCGTGCATCTGGCGGCGGCGGGAAAGATCACCGCGCTGGTCGGCGGCGACGGCGCGCTTTACGAGCGGCACCGGCCGGCCATCGAGGCGATGTGCGCAAAATCCTTCCTGATGGGTCCGATCGGCTCGGCGGCGGTGATCAAGGTCATCACCAACATGCTGGCCTTCATCCATCTCGTCGCCGCCGGCGAGGCGCTGATGCTGGCCAAACAGGGCGGACTCGACCTCGCCCAAACCTACCACGCCATCGTCGCCTCCTCGGGCAACAGTTTTGTCCACGAGACCGAAAGCCAGCTGGTGCTTAACGGATCCTACGATATCGGCTTCACCATGGACCTGGCGCTGAAGGACCTCGGCTTCGCGCTGCGCATGGGCAAGGATTTCGGCGTGCCGCTCGATCTCGCCGCCCGCGTCAACGCGATCTTCGAGCAAGGCAAGGAGGCCTATGGCGGCAGCGCCTGGTCGACGCAGATCGTCAAGCTGCTCGAGGATGCGGTCGGTACCGACCTGCGCGCGCCCGGATTCCCGGCCAGGCTGGAAATCTGAGGCGGCTAAACTTTACGAGCGATTTCAGCGAATTGGGTGGCTCGCCGGAATCAGACCGGCAACCGCCTGAATCAATTCCTCAACGTCTTGATTCAGTATCTGAGCGTCAGCGCGTTGGGCAGGATCTCGAACGTCGCCGGAATCCGGCCCGGCGACTCGCCGTCTATGTCGACCAGCGCGCCGTTCTTTTCCACATCGCCGAGCGGTTCGACAACCACTTTCTTGCCGCGCAGGATGGTGATCGCCGGATGGTTGCGGTGCCGTCCGCCATAGAGCAGCCGGATGTCGAGGATCAGCCTCAGCTTGCTCGCCGCGCGCAGGATGACGATGTCGAAGGCGCCGTCGCCGAGTTCCGCGTCGGGCGCGATCATCATGCCGCCGCCGAAGAACTTTCCGTTGGCGACCGCCACCAGCGCCATGCGCGCCTCGACCGGCGCGCCGTCGTCGACGGTGATCCTGACGTCCTGGAAGCGGTAGCGCATGAACTCCAGAACCGTGCGCCAGAAGAACAGCGCCTTGGCCGAGACCTTGCCCTTGCGCTTGTCGGCGTTGACCGCGCGGTCCGTCGCCCCCGAGAGGCCCAGGCTGGCGATGTTGATGAAGTGGCGGCTGGCCAGCGCGCCATGATCGTCGATGTAGCAGATGCGCCCTGCATCGACCTTGCGCGGCTTGGCTTCGGCGATGTGCTTCAGCGTGGCATCGATGTCGCGCGGCAGGCCGAGCCCGCGAGCAAAGTCGATGCCGGTGCCGCAAGGCAAGAGGCCGAGCTCGCATATCCGGCCGGTTTCATCGAACGCCTGCAGCAGTCCGTCCGCCGTTTCGCTCGCCGTGCCGTCGCCTCCCGCCGCAATGACCAGATCGAAGCCGCTGGCAGCGAGGTCGAGCGCCAGCCTTTCGGCGTCGCCTTCGGCCTGTGTCTCGCGCAGCTCGAAATCGCCGAAATGCTTCTTGAGCGAAGCACTGACCTCCGGCCAGTGCCGTTTCAGCCGGCCGCCGCCCGCAATCGGATTGAGAACAACCCCGACCTTCAAGCAACCTCCCCTGAAGGAATCACAGGAGCGCTTGCACCTGGAATCCTTTGTCGGCATTGAAGCCCGCGCCGCCTCGCGGGGCAAGCGCCGAATGTCCGGCAATGCCGGATCAGGCGCAACGCGGCCGCGTTTCGCGCCTCTTTCGTCGGCTTCCCGAAAAATTCCTGCGCCGCCTTGGCTTGGTCCCCGATAATCCCGCTATCCACAGGCTGGGGGCAGTTCCCCAAAACCCTTACCCGGCGTACGTTGAACCCATCTCAGGCGGCTACCGATCGCCCAGCCGAAAGGCAAAGCGGAAAGGCGGATTTCCTGAGGCCCGTACGGTCCAGAACGAGAGCAGGCTTGCCTGTTGGAGGGACGGATGTCGGCGGGGCCGCGGAAAGCGTGCGAACGCCAACGGCGGACCGATGCTGCCATGAAGGCCGGTGAAAACCTTCGATGGCACGCTGGGCGAAGCCCGCAAGGGTGGAGACCGGCGGGGTCTGGAACGGGCGCTGCCCTCGGGTGGCGACTGGCAGGACCGTCAAAATCAAGGCCGGCTTGGCGCGACATCTTTCGGGAGTTGCTGCCGCGACCGTGTCCTGATCTGACAGGGAGGCGCTGGGAGAAATCCCAGCGCCGACTGTTTTTTGGGCTTTCCCTTTCGCAACGGGCGCCGGAATCGGCTAACGTTCCATGTCGATTGAAGGGGACGCTTCATGACGCTGTTCTGGAGGCCTGCCATCGCCCATGCCACAGGACGGCCGAGGTTCGCGCGGGCAAGGCGCGGCCACGACCCCTTCGCCATGGCCTGAACGGCCATGATCCTGCTCCGCTGGCTGAGACGCATCGTCAAGACGATCCTCTGGCTGGCGGTCATCGTCGTGCTCATCCCGGTGGCCGGGCTGGCCTACGGTTTCCTGACCACCTCGTCGCTCACGCCCTTGGAGGGTGTCACCGACGGCGCCCCGCCAAACCCCCTCGCGAAAAAGGTCCGCGCCGAAATCCCCGGCTACCAGCATCCGCGGCAAGCCACCTATCTCGCCTATCCGTACTGGACGGTCATCTACGCGGCCCGCGACTATGCCGGCTTCGTCGCCAAAGACCAGCCGAGCGGCTTTCCCTACTGGTCCTATATCGGCCGCTTCTGGCAGGACTATGCGACGATGATCCGCGCCAGTTCGGGGAGCGAATTCAACGTCGCCGATCACCGGACGCAGGTCGTCATCGGCATCGGCCAGACCGTCGAGCTGGCACTGCAATGGGCCTATGAAAACACGGTTGGCCGCATCACCGAGGCGGTCGCCGGCAGGCGCACAGCGACCGACGGCTACCAGGCCAGGATGGCGAATGAATACGCCGGCTTCCTCGACCGGGCGCCGTGGTACCAATTCCCCTATGCCGAAAAGCGCGCCGGACTGTTCGGCGTCCAGCCGGCGCCGGGCGATGGCGCCGTACGCAGCGGCGAGCGCAAGCTCGCCTTCGGCCTCGCCGACACCGTCAAGCAGGTCTATGCCGGGTTCGTCAGCGCTACATTTGCCCCGGCCTCCGATCCGGCCGGCATACATGTCTGGGCCAAGGGGCCGGTCGGCGAGGCGACGCGCGACGAGCCGGACACTTTGCTCGAGCGTGATTTCGGCGCCGATGGCACGGTCTTCGTCACCGGGGACGGTCAGCTCAGCGAGATGGTCCCGCGCCTGATCGACAAGGGCGTTTCCTTCGTCGAGATCGGCGGCAATGACGAGATCATGCTCACCGTGCTTTCGCCAGCCGAGATCGCCATGCCTGAAGGGACGCGTGCCCTGTTCAGCTATCCGCTCCCGACCGATCCGGACACGCGCCGCACCGGCCTGACCGTCGCCGTGCGCAAGCTGCATGTGGCGCTGCCGGCGCTGATAAAAGCCGGTGCCAGGCTCGAGCACGTGTACGACGGTTGAGGCTTTTCAGTCACAGCTGAGCCTCGGAAACATTCCGTCACGCACAAATCACAATCGTGGCCAAATCCCGCCTTGTTCCCCGGCGACTGGTCATTTGGGAACGAATCCGAGGACAGACCGTGATCAAGACCGCCCTTGTCGCCATGACCATCGTCGGCTGCGACTGCGACGCAAAGCTTTGCGAGTATATCGGCGAAACGCCGGCCAAGTGGGCGACGTTCGCCGATTGCGAAGCGGCGATGAAAAGCCAGATGCTGCACGAGCGAAACTTCAACTATCCGCTGGTCTCAGGCATCTGCCGCGCCAAGGGTTCGGCGTCTTCCTCCGAACTCGCCGCGACGGCCTCGAAGCCCGACCTGACGCCCACGCAGGCCACGGTCGATCCGCTGCCGCCCGAGCTCAGCCACCGCCCCAGCGTCCCCGTCGGCTCGCCGGCCACGGTGGCGGAAACCGAAGCCGCAAAGCCGGTCGCCTATGAAGCGGCGGTCAATGGCGGCAGCGCGGTGCTCTACCGCACCAAGGCCGGCTACGCAGTGGTCAAGACCGATCTCAGCCGGGCCGCGTCCGCGACGGTCGGCATGGCCAGGCGATCGGCGGACTGGCTGTCCGGGATCGTGCCGAGCGGACTTTAAGCAACAAAGCGGGGCGACCCGCTTTGTTTCATTGGTCCAGCGGCGCTGCCCGCTTCCCAGGACTCGGTCGATCTGCCATAGGACGCACCGCACATCAGGTGCTTGCTCGAAAGTTCCCGCCCTTGCATCCCGCAATCGAAATCATCGGCGCGTTTGCCGCCCTCATCACCACGCTTGGCTGGATTCCGCAGGTCGCCAAGGTCGCGCGCGAACGCCGCGCCGGCGACATCTCGCTGTTCGCCACCGGCTCCATCGCCACCGGCGTCTTCTTGTGGACCCTTTACGGCCTGCTGATCGGCTCCTGGCCGGTCATCCTCGCCAATGGCGTCACCTTCCTGTTCGTGATCGCCATCCTCGGCATGAAGCTGCGCTTCGGTTGAAAACCGGCACTTGATGCACGATGATGCCGGCCTTCCGGGGTGGAGGGGTCGTTGCATGAAGGTCTTAGCCCGCGCGGTGCTGTCCCTGATGCTGGCGTTTGCGCCCGCGCATGTTCAGGCGCAAGGCGACGACAAGACCGTCATCGTGCGGTCGGACGATCCCGAGATGACGGCGGCGATAGAACAGGCTCGAGCCAGCCTGGATGACTTCCTGGCCTTGTCCGAGGCCCCGCCGCCAGGAACCGACAAATTCAAACTGAAGGTGATGATCGTCGATGGCGATGCGACGGAGCATTTCTGGGTCATCCCCTTCAAGCGCACCGCCTCCGGCTTTGCCGGCATTTTGGCCAACGAGCCCGAGATCGTCCAAAATGTCGTCTACGGCCAGTATATCGAATTCTCCCGCGACGACATTTCCGACTGGGGTTACATCAGGGACGGCCATCAGGTCGGCAGCTACACCGTCTGCGTGATGCTGAAGAAGATGTCCGAGCAGGATGCGGATGATTTGCGCAGCAATTACGGCTTCGACTGCTGAGAGCCAATGCATGTCGCGCAAAAGTGTGCAGCGGTTTTGCGAAAACGACATGCATAAAAACAAGACCTAAAGCGCGTCGCCTGGATCCGTTTCCAGCGCGACGCGCTTTAGCCCGCCGCGTCGTCCGCGGCGCCGATCTTGCGCACTAGCGCCGCCGTCGCCAGCATGGCGCCGAGATCTGCGATCATCGGCGCGATATGGGTCTGGTAGTCGATCGGCACGGAGATGTCCGGCAGCTCGAAGAAATTCTTGCTGCGCGGCATGAGCAGGAAGCCGTCGCTGCCGTTGAGCGCGATGCGGGCCTGGTCATATGGCCATGTCTCGCCGAGCCAGGTCAGCGCGCTGGCCAGGCGTCCGGTGACCAGCGGCCTCGCCGCGTCGACATTGTCGGTGCGAAACTCGTAGCTGGCGTCGAGTTCCGGCACGCCGCAGGCCAGTTCCTGCAGCTTGCTGGAGAACATGCCGCGGAAGAAGCCGACCACCTTGCCGGCCTTGCGCGCCGCAACCAGCATGCCTGGGAACGGCTCGATGGTCTCGAAGGCGACGATGACGCCCTTGAAGACCGTCTGCTGGCTCTTGCCTGAGCCCTCCGTCAGCTTCGCCTCGTAGAGCTCGAAAGGGAAATTCTCGTAGCGGCCCGATATGATGTCGTCGAAGCTCTGCCGGTTGAACGCCCCGATCGTCTCCCGCGGCAGCCGGTCGAAGGAATTCGGCCGCACGCCATGCTGGTAGCGCACATCGCGGACGAAGCCGAAGATCATCGGCAGAACCGTATCGCGGAACGATTGCTGCAGCCTGGTCGCCGGTCTCACCGCCTGGAAATAAAGCAGCACCGCCGCACCGAAGCCGCCGACATAGAGGAAGACGTGCGGGGTCGAGAACCATTGCTCGTTGGGGTCGGCGGCCGCGTTGAACAGCCAGGCGACAAGCGCCACGAACACCAGCACCAGGCCGACGAACAGCGGCACCCGCCAGCGGACCTGCCGGTAGGTTGAAGCCCGCTTCGCCTCATAGGCCTCGATGTCTTTCCTGATGCCGGCGATCACCGCCTCGCTCGGCATGAAATCCGCCGCTTCCATCGCCACCCCCGCCGCAGAGACCGTGCCTCGTGCGGCCATGATAGCGGCTTTTGCGCAAAAGTCGTCAGGCCTCGGCCGGCTCGCCGAAGATCGCCTTGAGCCGGCCCTCGACCTTGCCGCGCAGTCGGCCCTTGAGCTCTTCGACAGGGACCAGCCGCTCATGGCCGCCGAGGCGCTGCCGCATGAAGGGATGCAGCCGGTAGGCCGCTATGGCGCCGCGCATGCCGAGGTCGGCGCCGACATCGACAACGAGGATGGAGCCGATGCGTCCCGGCCATGGCTGGCGGGCAAAGGCCGTGCCGAGAAAATCGCCGAGCCCGTAGGCGACAAGCGTCTTGCCGATCCGCTCCATCGGCTGCACGACATGGGCGTGATGGCCGGCGACAAGACCGACGCCCTGACTCGCTAGTTGTCCGGCCAGCGACCGTGTCTCCGGTCTTGGAAAGTGCTGGAACTCCCAGCCCCAATGCGGCACGGCGCAGACGAGGTCGACGTCCCTGGCCGCGTCGCGCGGCCCCGGATCGCTTCGCATCGACACGCGGCTCGCGAACGGCGCGGCGTCGGCATTGCGCCACTGCGTGAAGGCGAAGAGGCCTATGGTCAGCGGTCCGACCGCGAACCGCTCGATCGGCGCCTTCGCGGCAGTGCCGATGCTGCGGACACCAAGCCGCTTCAGCGTCCGGACGGTCTCCTCGAAACCCGCGACGCCCTGGTCGAGCATGTGGTTGTTGGCCAACGACAGGACGAGTTTCTCGCGCGCAATGCCGACCGCCGCCAGGGCGTCGGCAAGGAAGCGCTCCGTCATCGCATGATGCGTGCCGAGCCTTGTGCCCATCACGGCGCTTGGCCGCTCGACGACGGGACTTTCGCAATTGCCGACCACCAGGTCGGCGGAGGCGAGCAGCGCCGCGAGGGCCGGATCGCACTCCGGCGCACTGCGGTTGGCGACCGCCGAGATGTCGCCGAGGAAGGCCAGCCGCACCTTCCGCGCCGGCGGCGGCTCGATCAGCGTCGCGGCCGGCGGCGCAAAGCCTCGCGCCTCGCCGCCGAGCGACGGCCGCAGGAAGCGCGGCAGCCAGGACAGTTTGTAGGAGAGCGGATAGTTCGACACGCAATGCCCATTCGTTTGCCCTGTGTAGACCGTCTGCCCGGCAGGAGGAAGCAGCAGACGAAGCGCCGCAAATCTGTGTATTCTCGCCGATGGAAGACCCGACGGGAGGATCCGAAATGACCCGATTGCCGAGCCTTGTCGCATCTGCGCTCATTCTGCTCCTGCCGCTTGCTTCTCCTTGCGCGGCTGCCCCCGATCCCGCTTCGCTGTTCGAGGCCAAGACCGTCACCGAGCGCAACAGCGCGCTCGCCGCGCTTGAGGCAGCCGCGCCCAGCGATCCGGCATCGGCATACGCCGCCGGCGCCGGCGAATTCTTCACCGCGCTGGAGATCCTGGCCGGCGGCCTGCATCGCCACGGCTTCGAAAGCCCGCAATCCTTCATGCTGCCCTTGATGCGGTTGCCGGTGCCGGACAACCCCAATCCCGAGCCGCTCACCTATGAGAAATTCCGCGCCATACTGGTCGCCTTCCGCGACCGGCTGCAGAAATCCGCCGCCACGCTGGGCTCCCTGCCGGCCGATGCCGATATTGGCATGGTCATCGATCTCACCCGTCTCGGCATCGACCTCAACGAGGACGGCAATATCGCCCCGGACGAGAGTGCCGCGGCGATCATGGCCGCGCTGTCGCGCAGCGGCGCCCCGGACGGGCCGGCGCCGTCGCTGACCTTCCGCTTCGATCGCGCCGACGGCTACTGGCTGCAGGGCTATGCCGAGTTCCTGATGGCGCAGGCCGACTTCTGGCTGGCGCATGATTTCAAGACCATGTTCGACGGCTCGTTCCACATGCTGTTCCCGCGCGCCAAACTGCCGCTGCAGGACGTGCTGGTGCCGCCGGACGGCGGCATGAGCGGCTCGATCTTCGCTTCCGAATGGCGCTTCGTCGACTTCATCTCGCTGGTGCATCTGGTCAACTGGCCGGTGGTCGAGCCGGAACGCCGGCAGGCCGCGCGCCGCCATCTGCTGGAGATGATCCGGCTGTCGCGCGAGGACTGGAAGGCGATCCGCGCCGAGACCGACAACGACCGCGAATGGCTGCCCGGTCCAAAGCAGAAGGGCCCCAACCCGCTCACCGGCCTCGAAGTCGGCGAGGAACAGGTGACGGCCTGGCTCGCCACGCTCGACATGGCCGAGGACCTGCTCGAAGGCCGCGTGCTGCTGCCGCATTTCCGCATCGCCGGCAAGGGCATCAACATGAAGCGCTTCTTCGACGAACCGAAGACGTTCGACCTGGTGCTGTCGATCACCGGCCCAGCCATCGCGCCCTATTTCGAGAGCGGCAGGATCCTGACCGGCGACGACTTCGACCAGATCCAGCGCGAGTTCGGCGGCGCCGGCTTCCTGACCTTCGCGCTGTGGTTCAATTGAGGCACAGGCCCGCCACCGCTCCTGACAGCCTGCTGTCAGGAGCATCGGTGGCGGGTGCGTGCCCCGTCACTCCGCTCTTTCCATTTCGGGCGAGTCCTCCCATATTCGGGCCATGGCCAAACTCTCCGACAAGAAAACGCCGTCGCAGGCGCAGGACGACCGTGGCGCGCCGAAGCGGCGCAGCCCGCTGACTGAATTCCTCGACGTCGCCGAACCGCTCGAGCCCAAGGGCTTTTCCGAAGCACCACAGGCCGAGTTCTCCGGCGCGCCATTGACCGGCTCGATCGCCGACTGGGCCGGCCAGATCGAGCGCGAGGCGGAGAAGCAGCCTAAGGCGAAAGCACCCAAGAAGATCCCTGAACGCTCGTCCGCGCCCGGGCGCACGGCGCGCGGCACCTCGATGGGCGGCGCGGCGTCGGCCAAGGAGCGTACGGCCGCGGGGCTCAACCCGGTCGCCGGCCTCGACATCAGCTTGGAGGATGCCGAGTCGATTTCGTCCGGCGGCGTCACCGCCACGGTGGCCGCGCTGTCGGCGCTGATCGAGTCCGGCAATCCGCTGCACAAGGACGGCGTGCTGTGGACGCCGCACCGCCCTACCCGCCCAGAAAAGTCGGAAGGCGGCATCGCCATCAAGATGGTGTCGGATTTCGAGCCGGCCGGCGACCAGCCGACGGCGATCAAGGACCTGGTCGAAGGCGTCGATCAGAACGATCGCACCCAGGTGCTGCTCGGCGTTACCGGCTCAGGCAAGACCTTCACCATGGCCAAGGTGATCGAGGAGACGCAGCGCCCTGCCCTGATCCTGGCGCCGAACAAGACGCTGGCCGCGCAGCTCTACGCCGAGTTCAAGAAGTTCTTCCCCGAAAACGCCGTCGAGTATTTCGTCTCCTACTACGACTACTACCAGCCCGAGGCCTATGTGCCCCGGACCGACACCTATATCGAGAAAGAATCCTCGATCAACGAGCAGATCGACCGCATGCGCCACTCGGCGACGCGCTCGCTGCTGGAACGCGACGACGTCATCATCGTCGCTTCGGTCTCCTGCATCTACGGTATCGGCTCGGTCGAGACCTATACGGCGATGACCTTCCAGATGCAGATCGGCGACCGGCTCGACCAGCGCGCTCTGCTCGCCGATCTCGTTGCCCAACAATACAAGCGCCAGGACATCAACTTCGTCCGCGGCTCTTTTCGCGTGCGCGGTGACACGATCGAGATCTTCCCGGCTCACTTGGAAGATCGCGCCTGGCGCATCTCCATGTTCGGCGACGAGATCGAGCAGATCACCGAGTTCGACCCGCTGACCGGGCAGAAGACCGGCGAGCTGAAAAGCGTCAAGATCTACGCCAACTCGCACTACGTGACGCCGCGCCCGACCTTGAATCAGGCCATCAAGTCGATCAAGGAAGAGCTCAAGCACCGCCTGCAAGAGCTTGAAAAGGCTGGCCGTCTGCTGGAGGCGCAGCGGCTGGAGCAGCGCACCCGCTTCGACCTGGAGATGCTGGAGGCGACCGGCTCCTGCGCCGGCATCGAGAACTATTCGCGCTACCTGACCGGCCGCCAGCCGGGCGATCCGCCGCCGACGCTGTTCGAATATGTGCCCGACAATGCGCTGATCTTCATCGACGAAAGCCACGTCACCGTGCCGCAGATCGGCGGCATGTATCGCGGCGACTTCCGCCGCAAGGCGACGCTGGCCGAGTACGGTTTCCGCTTGCCATCCTGCATGGACAACCGGCCGCTGCGCTTCGAGGAATGGGACGCCATGCAGCCTCCG
>NZ_RZOF01000113.1:0-16391 GCF_003998955.1 Mesorhizobium sp. M4B.F.Ca.ET.017.02.2.1
GTCTCGGCCGACACGGCGATTTCAGGGGCAACCGCCGCCGCCGTGTCACTCTCGTCCAGCGCGGCGACATCGGGGACCGCCGGCAGGAACTCCGATTCGATCTCGGCGATCTTGGCCTGCACCGCCTTGCGGCGCTTGATGGCCATTTCCACGGTCACGTTCGGATTGGCCTGCAGCACGCGGTCGAGCGCGGCAAAGGCCGAGCGATAGACCCGCTCGCGAAAGAGGCGGTCCTCGGCATTGCCCTTCTCGAAGGCGTTGCGGATCGCTTTTTCGATCGCGTCCAAGCCAAATCCCTCTGCACATTCCTGCCATGATCGTTAGCGGCAGGCGGCCAATCAATCAACGGGCCGGCGGCCGCATTCTGCGCGGCGCAACCGGACAAACCGGATTTCGGCGGTTTTTTTCAAGGAAATCAACCTATTTCGCCGAGACTGTCCCGCACCAGCCGCCAGGCGCCGTGCTTCGGACCGGCGTCGCATTGCTCCTGCGGCTGCTTTGAGGCAGGCCCGGAGCCGGCGCGAATTGCCAGTTCCGGCCCGAATTCGCGGTTGCTTATTTGAATTCGCCGCAAGCCATCTTGAATTCGCAGCGGGTTGAGTCTATCACGCAGCCCATCTTGGAGGCCTAGCGCTTCCCGGGCCGCTTTAGCTCAGTTGGTAGAGCACATCATTCGTAATGATGGGGTCGCGTGTTCGAGTCACGCAAGCGGCACCAGTTCCTCTGCTCGAAATGCTTTATTTCCAAGAGGATACACTGGAGCTGGGTGGCATTCCAACCACCCGAAAATCCACCTCGGATGACTTCGTTGGCAGGTCGGGTCGTGTCTCCATTTTGAAATCTGGCCGCTGTCGTCGCCAGCTTTCCCAGCCATCCGGTGCAGACGCTGCTGAGGGTTTGAGCGATCTCTGGCATCGATGGCCGATACAAAAGCACCGCCACGGTGGCGTCAGCCGGTTACACAGAGCGGGAAATATCTCCGGCCTTCTGGGCGTGGTGCGTCAGCGTCCCAGGAATAGGCAAGGTCAAGCTGCGTTCCGCATCGGCGAAGGGCGGAGGACTGGGAGAGATGAGCACCATGCGCGCGGCGCGTCTGGAAGTCGGCAGGACATGGACGGGGGGCGGTCCGCGTGCGGACGCCTGGCCGACGGGTGCAACGACCACGCAGCGTCACCTCGCGGCGATCCTGGCTTGCGACGTGGTCGGCTATTCGCGCCTGACGGAACGCGACGAGCGCGGCACGCTCGAACGGCTGAAGATCTACCGCAAGGATCTCCTCGAACCACTGGTCTCCGAGCACCGGGGGCGGATCGTCAAGCGCACCGGCGACGGCATGCTGTGCGAGTTCGCCAGCGTCGTCAATGCAGTGAACGCGGCGATCGCGATCCAGCAGGCCGTGGCGGACCGCGAGGCGGAGACGGCCGAGGACGAGCGGATTCATTTGCGCATCGGCGTCAATCTCGGCGACGTGGTCTGCGAGGAGGACGGCGACCTCTACGGCGACGGGGTCAACATCGCCGCCCGCCTCGAAGGCATCGCCGATCCCGGCACCGTGGTCGTCTCGGGCACCGCCTACGACCACCTTCAGGGCAAGCTCGACTGCGGCTTCACGCCGCTCGGCGAGCTGCGTCTGAAGAACATCGAGCGGCCCGTGCGCGCCTACCGCGTCGAGACTGACGCCAGCGCCGCGGTGGCTGCACCGCCTCCCTTGCCCGAGAGACCCTCGATCGCGGTCCTGCCTTTCACCAACATGAGCGGCGACCCCGACCAGGAATACTTCGCCGACGGGCTGGTTGAGGACATCATCACCGGATTGAGCCGGGTGAACTCCTTCTTCGTGATCGCCCGCAACTCGTCCTTCACCTACAAGGGCCGGGCGGTGGACCTGCGCCAGGTCGGGCGCGAGCTGGGCGTCCGCTACGTGCTCGAGGGCAGCATCCGCAGAGCAGGATCGCGGGTGCGCATCAGTGGGCAGTTGGTGGACGCGATCAGCGGACACCATATCTGGACCGACCGTTTCGAGGGCGACCTGAGCGACATCTTCGACCTGCAGGACAAGGTGACCGAGAGCGTCGTCGGCGCTGTCGAGCCGAGCATCCGGCTGGAAGAGATCAAGCAGGCGCGCATGAAGCCGACCGACTACATAAGCGCCTACGACCTCTACCTTCGCGCGCTGCCGCGCTTCTACAGCATGACGCGCGAAGGCTTTGCCGACGTGCGCCGGCTCACCAACGAGGCGCTCAGCATCGACCCCGGCTTCAACCTGGCGAAGGGACTCGGCGCCTATATCCGCAGTCTGTCCGTGAGCCAGTGCTGGCATGAGCCGGACGATACCCGCGTCGCCGCGCGCATGGCGCGCGAGGTACTGGCGGAAGCGCGCGACGACCCCACGAGCCTGCGCTTCGCCGCGCAGGTGATCGCCTACAGCGCGAAAGAGTACGAGATGGCGCTGCGCACGATCGAACGATCCCTGCTGCTCAACCCCAATTCGGCGCAGGGCCATACGGGCTGCGGCTGGGTGAACGCGCATTCCAGCCGCCCGCTCGTCGCGATCGAGCACTTTCACAGGGCCATGCGGCTGAGCCCGGTCGATCCCGAGAAGGGCATCGCGCTCTCCGGCATCGGCATGAGCTACCTGATGCTCGAGCGCTACGAGGAAGCGCTGGCATGGGGAGAACGCGCGCTGCACGAGATGCCGAACTACGGCTCGTCGCACCGGGTGGTTATCATGGCGCTGGTCAAACTGAACCGGCTTCACGAGGCGCAGGCGGCGGCGCGGCGGCTGATGGAGGCTTTCCCGACATACACGCTCACCCTGCAGAGGCAGATCAACCCGTGGCTGGACAAGGTGTTCGCCGAGCGTTACGTCGAGGCGCTGAGCATCGCCGGCGTGCCGGAGTGATCGTCGCGGCTGCAAGGATGCGCTCTCCCGCGCGTCACGCCCGCAAGTCAGACAGCGTGCCGCAGGTCCGGGTCCTTGTCGAAAAGGTCTCGGGACGCGAGGCAAACGCATAGGTGTGGATCGCCGGCCCGAGCGATCCAGTTTTTCGCGCCTGACCCCGCGATCATCACCGAAGCGGCAGTCGAAACGCCCGCGCCGTTTCCAACGCGGGTGCTGCCGATCGGTGCGGTTTGGCACGGCATTCGCCCCATAACGAATTTGATCCATAGCAGTGAGCGAGGACGTATCCTGCGCTAATATCGGCAAGAACCGATCGGCAGAAATTCGCGAGGCCGAAGCCGGCTGGAAAAGGGAGGTCACACAGATGATGATCCGCACGCTCTCCACCCTGGAATGCACGAAAATGCTGGCGGCCAACCGCACCGGGCATTTGGCCTGCGCGAAGGACGGACAACCCTATGTCGTGCCCTTCAACTACGCCTATGCCGACAACCACCTCTACGCCTTCTCCCTGTTGGGCAAGAAGGTCGACTGGATGCGGGAGAATCCCCTGGTGTGCGCCCAGGTGCAGGAACACACGCAGGGGCGCGGCTGGAAAAGCGTGATCGTCGAGGGCCGCTATGAGGAACTGCCGGACCGGATCGGCCACAAGGTTCAACGCGACCATGCCTGGGCAGTGCTGAGCAAGCACGCGGGCTGGTGGGAGCCCGGCGCGCTCAAGCCTGTCACGCCTCCTCTTTCAGATAGCCTGCCGCATGTCTTTTTCCGGATCCTCGTCGAGCAGGTCTCGGGACGGGAGGCAACTGAATAGCCAGCGTCCACGGCAGCAACCGGAGCATCTCCGGAGCCTATCCGCCCAGCGTCGCCACCGTCTTCAGCGCGCCATCCAGCATGTCGCCCTTCTCGTCCTTCAGCGCGGCTTCGCGCAGGCGGCGGATCCAGTCGGCGGCATCGCCGCGAGGCCTAGCGCTTCCCGGGCCGCTAATGATGAGGTCGCGTGTTCGAGGCACGCAAGCGGCACCAGTTTCCCCTCCAATCGCAATTGTACCACCGCGGCGCGTCAAGCCGTATTTGGCGACGTCAGTGTTATGAAAGTCTTGGCCCGCTCGCAGCGGTCAATGCCAGAATCCACCCGACCGCATGTCGACTACAAATCTTCATCTTCGCAAACATCCGTTGGCATATTAGTATCGAATATTAGACTACTCTAATTTAGCTGCAGATACTTCAAGTTACTAGTTTCAAACAACTACAACTTCTGCGTTCAATGTTAATTATTGTCTTTCATGGTGACATCCATATGGAGTCACACATGAGCGACATCTCGGCATCAAGGTACATTCTGAGCGGATTGACGGCTTTTTCCTATGCCGTCGTCTATTCACTCGCGTCAGTGCTCGGCCTGAAAGTCGAAAACGTTCTGGGCGTCCCTGAAGCTCTTTTGCTCGTTGCGGCCATCGTGGCGAGTGCCAGCCTTCTGAACAGGGCACCTCTGTTCAGGGCCGCACTGGAAAATTTTCTTTACGGGACGCTGCTCGTTTTCCCGATCACAATCGCGGTCTATCTCGCCGCACGCTCGAACGTGCCTTGGGCCGACGAAGAGCTGCGGCAGATGGATCAGGCGCTGGGCATCAACTGGCCAGCCTTGATCGCTTTCGTGGACAGCCGAAAAAATCTCTCATTCGTCCTGAACATCGCCTACAGAAGCTTCCATTTCCAGCTCCTGATTCTGCCCTTTATGTTGGCATCGACCGGGCATGTCCTGCGGTCGTATCAGATGACAATTGCGTATGCCGTCATCTGCTTCGTTTCCTGCGTCATTTCTATCTGGTACCCAGCGCTAGGCACCTACAGTGTCTACCATATGGACCCCAGCAATCTAAAATACATCGACGGAAAGCTGGCGACCGTCTTCCTTGATGAACTGATTGGGATCCATTCAAATTCCAACTTTGTTTTCGATTTTGGGCGAGCCGAAGGGATTATGACTTTCCCTTCCGTCCACGCCGCCATTGCGGCCCTCTGTGCATGGGCCGCGTGGGATGCGAAATGGCTCCGCTACCCCATGCTCCTCCTGAACATACTGATGGCAGCTTCCGCCGCCATCGTATCGAACCACTACGTGGTGGACGTCATCGCCGGCATAGGGGTCGCCGGGTTTTGTATTTCAGCGGTGTCGTTCGTTACCCGACCGAGGCGTTCGGCAATTGGCTCGCGCCCGCAAGGCCTCAACGCTCTACCCGTTCCGTCAATCTCCGACATATCTGCGTGATCTCGGCCCCGGCCATCTCCCAAAGTGCCAAGAACCGTTCCTTGGAACCCGCATTGCCGTCTTGGCGAGCCGCAATCCACGATTTCCAAAGGCGCGGCTGCAGCCTTGCTGTCCCCCCTATCCCAGCGTCGCGACCGTCTTCAGCGCGCCATCCAGCATGTCGCCCTTCTCGTCCTTCAGCGCCGCCTCGCGCAGGCGGCGGGTCCAGTCGGCGGCATCGTCGCGGCCCTTCAGCATGGGGAGCGCCGAAAGCACGCGGTCGAATTTCGACTGGGCGCGGGCGTGGGTGTCGCTGTAGCCCTTGATCAGCCGGCGGCAGTTCAGGATTTCCGTGCCAAGCGCGTAATCTTCGCGGGCGTGGGCGAGCGCCAGTTCGTACCAGCGTTCCAGATGCTCGACCTCGACTTTGTGGCGCAGCAGGCTGCGGCGCCAGCGGCGCAGGCCGCCAATGACCCACAGCATGGCGAAGCCGGTGAAACTGTCGGTGCGGATGTGGCGGCCGCGATTGATGCGGCGGTCGAGGAAAGCGGCAAGTTTCGGCCTGTCCTCGATATAGCTGCCCAGCCCGGCTGGCAGCGTACCGCAGTATTCCTCGATGCGCGGATGGAAGTACTCGGTCACCTGCAGGACCGTTCCGTCCTTGACGCCGACCTCCTTGCGCACGCGTCTGTCGCGGGTCGAGCGAGTCTTGAGGTCGGCGACGCGGATCATGTCGTCGTAGCACATGGCGTTGGCCAGATGTTTCGCCGCGGCGATCGACAGCGCATAGGCGTGCTCCGGGCCATCTAGCGCGACGGCCTTGTCCAGCCGGTCGAGATATTCGCCGCCATAGGTGATGTCCTGGTAGTCGACGACCTTCTTCAGGCCGCGTTCGGCCATGTCGCGCATCGGCTCTGGCAAGGCACCGACGCGGGCGGCAAGTTCCTGCCAGCCCTTCAGCAAGGTTTCGGGGCCGCTGACCTTCGCCATTGACCTGGCTTCAGGAGCGGCAGGCTTCGTCGCCGTCTTCTCGTCCGACGGTGCAGCCGCGATGCCGCGCGCGCGATCGTAAGCGGCGGCGAAGGCGGCGAGGCTGGCCTTGACGCCGCGGCCGCCGGCGCCGATCGCCTGCTCGTAGTTCTCGCGCGCAAAGGGCAGCGCATCGGAACCGGCCAGCGCGCCGAGCAGGCTGGCCGAGATCATGGTGCCATTCTCGGCGGCGACCTTTTCCATGTCGAAGGCGATGAACCGCCTGGCCGCGGCTTGCGCCGTCGCGTGCACCTTCTCCGACGAGGCGCGGCCGTCGCCCGGCTCGATCTTTTCCGACACCGCTGCGATGCGGTGCGAGGAGGCGATCAGCGTTGTGCGCTCGGGCGTCACGAATCCCCTGATGATGGCGCGGCCGGCTTCCATCAGCTCGGCGGCGATCAATATGTCGACGTCGCCCTGCGAGGGCGACAGCGCGAAGACCGGCAGCCGGCCGGTGTCGCGGGCCATCTCGATGTAATAGATCGTCGCGCCGGTGCGCTGGGCGACGCCTGCCACCGAGGTCGACTGGGCGATGTAGCCGCTGCGCTCGGCGACGTCGGTGATCCAGTCGGCGAGCACGCCGCCGCCCTGGCCGCCGACGGCGAGCACGGCGAGCTTTATCACCCGCTCGTCGTCAGAGGCGCCCGCCTTCGGGTGCAGCGCTGCGTTGTGATCAAGCATCGGCAAACACCAGCCGGCGGCTTTCGCGGCGGCGCTGCAGACGCCCGATCACCGCACGCCGCGCGCTTTCGAGGAAACGGTCCCAGCGGCCGGGATTGTGGACGACATCGGCGCGGTAGAAGGACGGGCAGAGCACGGCGGCGTCCGCCACCTCGCCGCAATTGCCGCAGCCGACGCAATTCTGGTCGATCGATGCCACCGGATCGTCGCGCAGCGGATCGTCGAGCGACTTGACCGACAGCGAGGGGCAGCCCGAGAGCCGCATGCAGGCGTGGTCGCCGGTGCAGATGTCCTCGTCGACGCCGAACTTCGGCTTGACGATGCGCTCGCCGCCCTTGATCGCCTTGTCGACCAGCGGCTTCTCGCGGCGCTGGCGGTTCAACATGCATTCGGACGACGCGACGATGACCTTGGGGCCCTTCTCCTCGGTCGTCAGCGCCTCGCGCAGCGTCGCCTGCATCTTGCCGACGTCATAGGTGCGGTCGATGTGGCGCAGCCACTTCACGCCCATGCCCTTCACCGCTTCGGTAATCGGATGCTTTGTCGATTTGGTGCGGTTCGAGGCGCGCGAGGACAGGATGTCCTGCCCGCCGGTGGCGGCCGAGTAGAAATTGTCGACGATGACGATGACGCCGTCGTTCTTGTTGAACACCGCATTGCCGATCGAGGAGGTCAGGCCGTTGTGCCAGAAGCCGCCGTCGCCGACGAAGGAGATCGAGCGGCGTTTTGCATCAGGCGAATTGAACGCCGAAGCCGAGGCCGGCCCCAGCCCGTAACCCATGGTGGTGGCGCCAAGCTCGAAGGGCGGCATGATCGAGAACAGATGGCAGCCGATGTCGGAGGCGATGTGGTGCTTGCCGAGCTCCTGCTCGACCAGCTTGGTCGCGGCGAAGATCGGCCGTTCCGGGCAGCCGATGCAGAAGCCAGGCGGGCGGCCGGGGACGACGTTGATCAGGTCGGCGGTGTCGACGCCTTCGCCCGATTTGTTCGGCGCCCTCACCTCGCCCGGCAGCAGATGCGGAGCATGCGCCCGCAGGAAGGAGCCGATGCCGTCGAGCATGACCTGGCCGGTATATTCGCCGGCCATCGGCAAATGCTCCTTGCCGACCAGCCTGGTGCCGCGGCCGGCCTTGTGCAGCATGGCGGCAAAAGCCTGTTCGATGTAGTTGGGCTGGCCTTCCTCGACGACCAGCACCGCTTGCTTGCCCTCGCAGAAAGCGAGGAACTCGTCGTCGACCAGCGGATAGACGGCGTTCAGCACATAGAGCGACACGTCGGTGTCACCATAGGTGTCGGCGAGGCCGAGCCGCTGCAGCGCGCGGATGACCGAATTGTACATGCCGCCCTGCATGACGATGCCGACGGAGCCATGATCGGAGCCGAAGATCTCGTTGATCTTGCGGCTCCTGATAAAATCGACCGCCGCCGGCCAGCGCTTCGCCACCTTCTCCTTCTCATGCAGGAAGGAGGCGGGCGGCAGCACGATGCGGCCGGTGTCGCGGCGCGGCGCTTCCAGCGCATCGGCCACCGACATTGGCGGCCGCTTGTTGTCCTTGGCGACAAAATGGCCGTGGACGTGGCAGCAGCGGATGCGCACCTGCAGCATGACCGGCGTGTTGGAGGCTTCCGACAGCTCGAAGCCGTCCTCGACCGCCTTGACGATCGAGGGCAGGTTCGGGCGCGGATCGAGCAGCCAGACCTGGCTCTTCATGGCGAAGGCGTGGCTGCGCTCCTGCATGATGGAGGAGCCCTCGCCATAGTCCTCGCCGACGATGATCAGCGCGCCGCCGGTGACGCCGCCGGACGCCAGATTGGCCAGCGCATCGGAAGCGACATTGGTGCCGACCGTCGACTTGAAGGTGGCGGCACCGCGGATCGGGTAATGCACGGAGGCGGCAAGCATCGCGGTGGCGGTGGCTTCCGAGGCACTCGCCTCGAAATGCACGCCGAGTTCTCCGAGAATGTCCTGCGCGTCGGCGAGCACGTCCATCAAATGGCTGATCGGCGCGCCCTGATAGCCGCCGACATAGCCCACGCCGCATTGCAGCAGCGCCTTGGTGATGGCGAGAATGCCTTCGCCGGCGAACTCCTGGCCGGCGCCGAGGCGGAGCTTCTCGACTTCCTTGGCAAAAGACCGTTCGGCCATGGTGGCCTCCTTCCGTTGCCGCCGGCATCCGGCGGCGCGTACGTCTAGATGTCGTGCTTGCGGATGTTCTTGAGCATCTTCTGCAATATGGCGATCAGGGCCGCGTATTCGGCGTCGTCGACGCCGTCGAACATGGCCTCGAAGGCATCGTGCATGGCCGGCCAGGCGCGCGTGAACAGCGCCCGGCCGTCATCGGTCAGGAACACATGGCGGAAGCGGCTGTCGGAGACACCTTGCTCGCGGCGCACGAGACCCTGGCCCTCAAGCGTGTCGAGCGTCCGGCTCAAGGTCGACTGCTCGATCACCGTGTAGACCGAGAGGTCATTGACGGTGACGCCGTCGGTCACCGACAGCACGGCCAGCGTGCGGACCTGCGGAATGGTCAGGCCCTGCTTGCGGAAATCCTCGCGCAGCGTGGCGTTGTAGCGGCCCATGATGCGGTTCATCAGGTAGGGCGCGAATTGCTGCAGGCCGATCTCGCCCAGGGTCGAGATGCGCTGGCGCTTCTGCTGGACCTTCTCCTCCATCACAGCCTCCCCGCCAGCAGGTAGCCGGAGCCGCCGCCAAGCCCGGCGCCCGGATGGGTCGAGGCGCCGATGTGGTAGAGGTTCTTGATGCCGGTCGCATGGTTGCGGCTTGCCTTGAACGGCCGCCACAGGAAGGCCTGGTCGATGGTCGACGAGCCGCCATAGGGATCGCCGCCGACCAGGTTGATGTTCATCGCTTCGAGGTCGGCCGGCGAATAGGCACGACGCGCGATCACACTGCCGCTGAAGCCGTCGATGTGGTTGGCGAGGATCGCTTCGACGCGGTCGGCATAGGCCTCGCGCAACTCGGCGGTCCATTGCCCGTCCGCCGGAGCCGCGAGCTTGCCGGCGGCATCGCCCTTGATGTGTCTGGGCGACTCGGGCAGCTGCAGCCAGAGGATCGCCTTGCCCTGCGGGCAGCGCGACGGGTCGAGCGCGTGCGGCTGGCCGACGCAGATGGTCGGCACTTCCGGAAGCAGGCCGCGCAGCGCTTCGTTGCAGGCTTTGGAGACGCCGTCGAGGCCGGGCGTCAGATGCAGCAACGCCACCTTGTCCAGCCCCTCGCCGCGCCAGGCCGGCGGTTTGCTCAAGGCATAGTGGATCTGGAAGTTGCCCTTGCCGTAGCGATAATTCCGCGTCGCTTCGACAGCCGCTTCCGGCGCATCCCTGCCGAGCAGGCGGCCATAAAGCTGGGTCGGCGTGACCGAGCAGATGACGCTCTTTTTCGCGTGCACTGTTTCGCCAGAGGCCAGCCGCACACCGGTAGCGCGGCCGCCTTCGAGGATGATGGAGGCGACGTCCGCGTCGGTGGAGATCACGCCGCCGCGCTCCTTGATCAGCGCCTCGAAGGCGGCAAGCAGGTTTTTCGCCCCGCCCTTGACGATCGGCGCGCCGGCAGCCTCCAGCGCAAACGCAATAACCTTGGCGATCTGCCCGGAAAAGGCGTCTTCCGGCCCGAGGCCGGCATGCAGCACCCAGGGCGCCCAGAGCGCACGGATCGTCTCGGATGTGTAGGCCGTCTCCAGCCAGCCGCGCGCCGGCGCCAGCGCCTCGCCGAGGAAGGCGGCAAGGTTGCGCGGCCCGCGCCGCCAGGCCTCGCCGGTAAGCAGCTTCGTCGTCGGATAGGACCACAAGGCGCCGCCGAGCAGGCCGAACAGCAGGCCTGCATTGCGCTCGACGCCGCCGACATCGTTGCCGTGGCGGTCGCCGTCGCCCGAGGCGATCTTGTTGAGCGCCGCGATGTTGGCGGCGCGGTCGGTGCTGAGCACGGCATGGCTGCCGTCGGGCCTCAGCACGCCGGTCGGGGTCGCGGTGTGGCAAAACTCCAGCCCATGCCGCGCCAGATCCTTGCCAAGTGCTGCAAAGGCCGGCGAGGTGATGAACAGCACAAAGGTCGTCGCCATCACGTCATGGACGAAGCCGGGCGCGGTGATCTCCTCGGTGCGCATGCAGCCGCCGATGCGGTCGTTGCGCTCCAGCACGAGCACCTTCGCCCCCTTGCCGCCCAGCATCGCCGCGCAGACGAGGGCGTTGATGCCGCTGCCGACGATGATGTGGTCGGGGGCGTTCATTGGGGGGTGCTCCCGGGTGCTGGCAGTTGAAGGTCAATCGCGCAAAGCCGCTTTCCTTCGCGCCCCCCTCTGCCCTGCCGGGCATCTCCCCCACAAGAGGGGAGATCAGCTTGCATCGCGGCTTTCGCCAATTGTCCTCGTTGCAGGGTTGAGCGGGGCGCCGAAACTGCCAATCTCCCCCCAAGTGGGGGATATGTCCGGCAGGACAGAGCGGCGCGCCGCAGAGCGCTGACGCTCCAAGACGGCCGTCTCGACTTCATCATCACGACATCGCCTGCGAGCATGATCTTCTCCCGAAGACCGCCACCTCGCCCTATTTGCCCGGCACCAGCGCCAGGGCGCGGATCGGGCTGCCGGTGCCATGCTCGATCTTGAGCGGCGCGGCGATCAGGATCGCGCCTTTCGGCGGCAGCTGGTCGAGGTTGCAGAGGCTGGCCAGACCATAGCGATTGGCCTTGTGCATCAGTGTGTGCGCCGGGAACGGCGGCTCCATGCCGCCGGCCTTGCCGGCATCGGTGCCTATCGTCTCCGAGCCCCAGCCCTTGATGTCCTTGCTTATCAGGAACTGGATGGCTTCCGCCGTCGGGCCGGGCGTGTGCGGGCCGGTCTCGTTGGCGTTGAGGAACTCGGCCTCCGAGCCGTTGCGCTTGTACCAGTCGGTGCGCATCACCACCCACTCGCCGGGATTGATGGCGCCATGCTTGGCTTCCCAGGCCTTGATGTGGTCGACGGTGAGAAGGAAATCGTGGTCGGCGGCTGATTCCTTCGAGCAGTCGATGACATTGACCGGGCCGACGAAATTCTGCGCCGGAATGGTGTCGGTGGCGCCGTCCGGGTAGTCCTTCCCGGTGATCCAGTGCTGCGGCGCATCGAAATGCGTGCCCGAATGCTCGCCGAGCTTCAGCCAGTTCCAGGCCCACCACGGCCCGTTCTTGTCATATTTGGAGATGGCGTGGATCTCGACCTTCGGCGTGTCGACGGCGAGCTCCGGCGGCAGCTTGATCAGCGGCGTGTTCGGCCCGAGCGGCGCCGACAGGTCGACCACGCGGATGGCGCCCGAAAGCAGCTGGCCGGCGACCTCGCCGAGGAGATTTTGCGTGTCCATGGTCTCAGTTCCCTCTTGTCGATGAAGATCGAGGCTCGTTGCGGCCCTTAATATCCTACTAGACGAAAACATATGCATCTGCAATTATCTTTAAGCATAAAGCATTTTGGGGCGAGGCGTGAGCGAGTTCGACGCCATCATTGTCGGGGCGGGCCACAACAGTCTGGCATGCGCCGCGCATCTGGCGCGCAAAGGCTGGAAAACAGCCGTTTTTGAACGCAGTGCAGCAATCGGCGGCGCGGTGCAGACCCGCGAATTCACCTTGCCCGGCTTCCGCCACGATTTCGGCGCGATGAATCTGAGCCTGTTCGCGGGCTCGGCCTTCCACCGGAAATATGCAAATGAATTGAAAAACCACGGGCTGGAATTCGCTCCGGTGGCGGACTGTTTCGCCAGCGCCTTCCCGGACGGCAAATGGTTCGGCGTCAGCAACGACCTGGAGAAGACCGCCGCGCGGCTGGCCGCCTTCTCCGCAGAGGACGCCGATACTTGGCGGCGTCTTGTCGACGCCTTTCCGGGCGAAGCCGAGCATCTGTTCCGGCTGCTGGGCTCGCCGATGAGCGCCCGCGCGCTGGCCGGCACGGCCTGGAAGCTCTGGCGCAAGAAGGGCATCGCCGGCGCGCTCGACACCGGCCGGCTGCTGCTCTCCTCGCCGCGCGCGTGGCTGGAAGAAAACTTCGAGACGCCGCATGTGCGCGCGACGCTCGCCGCCTGGGGCATGCATCTCGACTTCGCGCCCGACATCGCCGGCGGCGCCGTGTTCCCCTATCTGGAATCGATGGCCAACCAGAGTTTCGGCATGGTGCTGGGCAAAGGCGGCGCCGACAGCATGATCCGCGCGCTTGCCGGCATGGTGACGGCGGCTGGCGGCAAGATCGCAACCGGCGCCGAGGTCGCCGAGATCACGGTCGCGGGCGGCCGGGCGACCGGCGTGCGGCTCGCGTCCGGGGATTTCCACGTCGCCAGCAAGGCAGTGATTGCCGGCGTCGCGCCGAAGGCGCTGCCGGGCAAGCTTCTGCCCGACGGTTCGGGCGATGCCGGCTTCGACGCGGCGATGAAGAAATTCCGTTACGCGCCAGGCACGATGATGATCCACCTGGCGGTGGACGACCTGCCCGACTGGAGCGCCGGGGCCGAGCTTCGCCAGTTCGCCTATGTGCATCTTTCGCCCTCGCTCGACGCCATGTCGCGCACCTACCAGCAGGCGACAGCGGGCATGCTGCCGGACCAGCCGGTGCTGGTTGTCGGTCAGCCGACGGCCGTCGATCCGTCCCGCGCGCCCGCAGGCAAGCATGTGCTGTGGGTGCAGGTGCGCATGCTGCCGGCCGAAATCCTCGGCGACGCGGCCGGCAGGATCGAGCCTGGTCCGTGGGAAGCGATCAAGGACGCCTATGCCGAGCGCGTGCTCGAGATCATCGAGAGTTACGCGCCGGGCCTGCGCCAAAAAATCCTCGGCCAAGCCGTCTTCTCGCCGCTCGATCTCGAGCGCGAGAATCCGAACCTCGTCGGCGGCGACCAGGTCTGCGGCAGCCATCATCTGGCGCAGAATTTTCTTTTCCGCCCGGCCCGTGGCTACGCCGGCTGGAACACGCCGGTCTCAAACCTCTACCTCACCGGCGCCGCGACATGGCCCGGCGCCGGCACCGGCGCCGCCTCGGGCTTCATGCTCGCTGAACAGCTGGGCGGGAGGTAGGAGCGACGATCTTTCCGGGATGCAGGGGGCAAGGCGCGGTTGCCCAAGGAGCCTGAACCCAACGATCGAATGAGAATGCCGCGCAAAGAAGCACAACCACAGGGGAACGACCATGACCATCAACAGACGTGACTTGCTCGGATACGGCGCGGCGGCGATCGGCGCGACCGCGCTCGGCCTGCCGAAGGCAGCCAAGGCGGCGGGAGAACTGACCATCGCCTATAACGTCAATTTGCCGTCCTGGGACCCGACGACCGGGCCTTCCGCCGTCAACCCGACGATCCAGGGTCTCTACCAGTCGGTGTTCGACCAGTTCATCCCGCAGAAGCCGGACCTTTCCTTCACGCCCGGCCTGCTCACCGAATGGGGCTGGAACGAGGACCGCACCAAGGTGACGATGACGGTGCGCGAGGGGGTGAAGTGGCATGACGGCTCGCCGTTCACGCCCGAGGACGTGGTCTGGTCGCTGCAGCGGGCCGGCGACGAGAAGACCGGCAACCCGATCCAGTTCGTGTGGAAGAACGTCAACAACTTCAAGATCGACGGCAACAAGATCACCGGCGACGTCGTGCAGTTCGACCCGGTCTATTTCAAATGGATGTCGTTCCTGACCGGCTACATCATGCCGAAGGCCTATTACGAGAAGGTCGGCGCCGAGGGCTTCGAGAAGGCGCCGATCGGCACCGGCCCGTACATGGTCGACAAGTTCGAGCGCAACGCCTTCCTGCGGCTAAAGGCCAATCCGAACTACTGGGGCGCCAAGCCGGCCTTCGAGAACGTGACGATCAAGTTCGTCACCGACGCGGCGAGCCGCGTCGCCGAGATCGAGTCCGGCTCCTCGCAGGTGACGCTCGAGATCCCCTATGAGGAATATGACCGGCTGATCACTAAGGACGGGCTCGCGGGCTCGATCAAGAACGTCTCCGACATCGGCATGATCTTCTTCAACGACATCGAGGCGATGCTGGACAAGAACGTCCGCCAGGCGGCGGTGATGGCGGTGGACAAGGAGCTGCTGGTCAAGCGGCTGCTGCGCGGCTACGGCCAGCCGATCGCCACGCTGGAGACGCCGGAATACACGGCCTTCGATGCTTCGATCAAGGTCGAGCACAATCCGGAAAAGGCGAAAGAACTGCTCGCCGCTTCCGGCTTTTCGCCGGACAAGCCGGTCAAGTTCACGATCCAGACGACCAAGGGCTTCAAGCCCAAGGATTATGAGATGATCCAGGCCATCGTCGGCATGTGGCGCAAGGTCGGCATCGAGGCGACGATCGAGGTCTACGAGATCGCCAAGCACTATGAGCTGCGCGCCGCCGACAAGCTGGCGCCGGCGGCCTTCTACAACTGGGGCAACGCGATCGGCGATCCGACGACGTCGACCGGCTTTGCCATGTACGGCCCGAGCCCGCATTCGGTCTGGGACAGCAAGGACCTGATCGACATGATCAACCCGCTCTGGGGCGAGAAGGACGAGGCCAAGCGTATCGCCGGCTGGAAGGCGGTCGACAAATACATCGCCGAGCAGGCCTATGTGCTGCCGCTGATCCAGTATGCGCAGCCGATCGTGCACGCCAAGGGTGTCAATGTGGTGCAGCATGTGTCGGGTGCCTTGCTGCCGGCGCTGATGACCCCGGCCTGATCATCGGCCTTGGATTGCCGCGCGCCGTCGCGAAGACGGCGCGCATTTTTTCATCCGGGCATACAGGCTGATGCTGCTGCAAAGATTCCTCGTTCGTCTGCTGACCATGCTGGTCACGCTGTTCGGCGTGGCTGTGGTCGTCTTCGTCGTCATCCGGGTGGCGCCCGGTGACCCGATCGCGATGATGTTGCCGCCCGGCGCCAGCGATGAGGACATCGCGCGGCTGCGGGCGCTCTACGGGCTCGACAAGACCATCGTGCAGCAGTTCTTCATCTGGCTCGGCGGCGTCCTGCGCGGCGATTTCGGCACCTCGATATCGCTGCGGCAGGATGTGCTGGGGCTGGTCTTCGACAGGCTGCCGGCGACGCTGGAGCTTGCGACCGTGGCGCTTCTGATGGCGGTGGCGATCGGCGGCACGGCGGCGATCCTCGGGGCGCGCGAGCGCGGCACGGCGGTCGAGGCCGGCATCGACATCGCCAGCGGCACGGCGCTCTCCATCCCCGATTTCCTGTGGGGACTGGTGCTGATCCTGCTGTTCGGCGTCCTTGTCCCGGTCTTCGACATTTCCGGGCGGGTGTCGCCGCAGCTCGACCTGCCCTTCGTCACCCAGTTCTATCTCGTCGAGAGCCTGCTTCGGCTCCGCTTCGATCTCACCTGGGACCTGCTCAAGCACATGCTGATGCCGGCCGTGGCGCTGGCGCTGCCGCTGGCCGCGATCATCGCGCAATTGCTGAAACAGTCGCTGAAGGAAGTACTCGACCTCGACTATGTCGTGCTGGCGCGCGTGAAGGGCTTTTCGGAGACGCAGGTCATCCTGCGCGAAGCGCTGAAAAACGCTGCGCTGCCG
>NZ_RZOF01000114.1:0-16316 GCF_003998955.1 Mesorhizobium sp. M4B.F.Ca.ET.017.02.2.1
GTTCAAGCGAGATGGACACAGTCGAGATTGCCTCCCCGACCGCTGCCGTCGAACGAACAGGTGGATGTCTCTGCGGCAGGATCCGTTATCGAGTGACCGGCGATCCGCGCGTTCACTACTGTCACTGTGACATGTGCCGCCGCGCGACCGGAAGCGCCTTCGCCGTGTTGGCCTGGACGTCCTCGTCCAACCTGTCATGGCTCAGCGAGGAGCCTGCCTATCGCACATCTTCACCCATCGCCCGGAGGGGATTCTGCGGAGCATGCGGTTCTCCGTTGACCCTTTCCTACGCCGCCGCCGAGGACGAAGTCGCTCTGCATGTCGGAACCTTTGACGATCCTGAAGGTCTGGAACCGCAATACAATTACGGGTCCTCGCAGCGGCTTGCCTGGATTTGCTGTGGCATCGACTTGCCGCATCACGACACGGAAGAGCGATGGTAGCGGAATCCGATTATGAGTTTCCGCTCACTGTGGACACGCCGCCGATGGAAGCCCGGACCGCCGACACGCTGCCCGAGGGCAGCGGCATCTGGCAGTATGAGCCCAAGTGGGATG
Organism: Mesorhizobium sp. M4B.F.Ca.ET.017.02.2.1; assembly: GCF_003998955.1. NCBI lineage: Bacteria > Pseudomonadati > Pseudomonadota > Alphaproteobacteria > Hyphomicrobiales > Phyllobacteriaceae > Mesorhizobium > Mesorhizobium sp. M4B.F.Ca.ET.017.02.2.1. The sequence goes on from NZ_RZOF01000114.1 coordinate 558, forward strand.
GCTTTCGCTGCCTTGCCTTCAAAGGAAGAAAGGCGGTCGATCTCAGGGCGAAATCCGGCAAGCCGCTTGGCCGCTATTTTCCCGAACTGACGGCGCTTCTGGGCGAGGTCGAAGCACGGGATTTCGTCGTAGACGGCGAGATCATAATCGAGATCGAAGGACGCGCATCGTTTGACGCGCTGCAGATGCGGCTTCACCCGGCAGAGAGCCGTATCCGGAAGCTGAGCAGACAAACGCCTGCGCGGATAGTCCTCTTCGATACCCTTGCCGCGCCCGGAGGCAAGATCGTCCTCGAAAGGCCGTTGCGGGAACGGCGCTCGGCAACCGAAGATTTCGTCACCAGGGCGGAGAATGCTGCCCTGCGACTTTCGTCGGCAACCACGAGTATCGCCGAGGCCAACAAGTGGCTGCAGGGTGCAGGCCACGGTTCGACCGACGGGGTCGTCGCCAAGATGCTCGACGAGCCCTATCGGCCCGGCGAGCGTGCGATGGTCAAGGTCAAGCGGCTGCGCACCGCAGACTGCGTGGTTGGCGGGTTCCGCTACCTGAACCGCAAGCGCCAGGTCGGGTCGCTGCTGCTGGGCCTCTATAACGACAACGGCTTGCTCGACCATGTCGGCTTCACCTCGACCATCAGCAATGATGAGCGGCTGGCGGTCACCGTGAAGCTGGAGGAATTGCGCGGCGGACCCGGCTTCACAGGCAAGGCGCCGGGTGGGCCAAGCCGCTGGAGCACGGAACGCAGCGGCGAATGGGAGCCGGTGCGGCCGGAACTGGTCGTCGAGGTGCGCTTCGACCATATTACCAGCGACCGTTTCCGCCACGGAACCAGGCTTTTGCGCTGGCGGCCCGACAAGGCGCCGCGCCAGTGCACGTTCGAGCAGATCGAGTAGTGGCCTAGCAATCGCGACGAATGTTGTCTGCCATTGCGCATTCACTTTTTGCGCAAGGTTCGCAAAGTAATCGAATAGCGGTGTTCGGTCAGGGGCGGGATGCTGTGCTCCCATTCATCGCGCGCCGGGCCGCTCAAGAGGTAAGCCGACCGCGGCTCGACAATGATTGTCTTGCGGTCCCATTTCGTGCCGTTCTTGCGCCGGAGTCGGAAGCTGCAGGGAGCAAGAAGAGATACGCCGGCCACCGTCTCGAAATGCGGCTTGTCGCGATGCCAGCCAATGCCCGCGCCCGGTCGATACTCGTTGATCAGAACCTGCTCGAAAGCGCTTTCCGGCAACCCGACGAAAGTCGCGACCTTGCGCCTTAGCGTCATCAAGAAATCTGGTATCGGGGGCGCCTCGACCACCTGGCGCCGATCGTAGTCGTAGCGCAGGCCGAAACCGATCACCTGCCGATTTGCCAGGTGGCCATGGAAATCGAAGGGCTGGAAAGGGAGCCTCTGAAGGTGGCGCAGCAGGTCCGCTTCTTCATCCGCCGTGACAAGGTTCGCCTGATAGCGAAACCCTTCTGGCAGATCATCGGCCGCGGCGAACAGGTCGGGCTGATCAAGATTCACGCCGGTCAGAGCTTTGGATTTTAGAGATGGCATGCACAATAGCTGGTGAAGCTGCTCCCTGAGCGCAAGGACTACGATGCGGCGGATCCGCATACTAACGTTCCCCCGTGCCGTGGATGCCAAGGCGTCATGGTTTGCAGTCGGCGGCCGTGCCTGGCCGCGCTGCCCTTTCGGTCGCCGCCTGAATGGCAAGCGCGGCAGTACTCAGTGCAAGAGGAGGGTCCTCAACCAAGCCAGGAAGCGGCTGCCATTGACGGTCCTGCGCACCCTGGCGGCGGCCCATTTGCCTTGCATGGTGGCGCCGACATGACAGCTGCAGACGATTTCGTGCAACTGCCAATCGCTGAGCTCGAAGAAGCGAAGGGCCTCTCCATAGGTGTCGTTTCTAAGTCCCGCGGCTTTCAGCAGCGGATCTTCCAAGGCAACTGAAATTGGCGATCCATCGGCTCGTGCGGCCTGGCGGGCGTCCAGACGCAGGCGTTCGGTGCCAGCAAGCGCGCCCAGGCATCGGCCGGGGTGCCGCTCGAGCAGCTCCGCCCAACGCTCGATCCGTTGCCTTCGGGTCATAACGGGACTCTGCGCCAGCGGCTTGATGTCGGCGATCGCCTGCAGTTGTTCGAGGGTCTGGTGTTTCATAATCAGCTCCTGTTGATCGAGCATTCACCCAAGGGGTTTTCGCGACAAGCCTATCGGTCGGCCAAATAAGTGGCCTCCTCATCGTCACGCTGGCGTCCGCCAAGCGCCGCTGCGACGCTGGCAATAAAGGCGCCTACCACCATGGACAGGGCGCCAAGAAGGGCGAAGGTGGCGCCGGCTTTCCTGGCTGTGTCGGCCGCCTGCTGGGCCTTGATCTTTGCCTCCTTCACCTTGGCCATCATTGCATCCACCCGAGCCTTGGCATCGGCCTGCGGAAGCCCGGTGCGGGCGGCCACGAGTTGCGTCAGATAGGCGCTGTCGTCAGCCGCAAGTTCACCGCCGGTCGCAGCAGTCGCGAGCAGGATGCGCGACGCCTGCGCGGTCGCTGCAGCTTCGTTCTGCGGATTGGCGTCGACGGGCTTGGTCAGGTCGGCGGGGCGGAACAAGGCATCCACATAGTAGGACGTGTTGTCGAATGCTGAGCCGTCCTTGCTTGCGGCACCGGCCGAGGCCCCGGTCGCGGCGCCCGCGGCGACCGTCGAAACTGCCTGCACTCCAGAACCCAATGCCGCCGAAAGCGCTGAGCCGAGAACTCCCGCAACAAGAAGCGTGGCGAGTGCCCAGGCAAGGAAACCGTGAGCTGTGTCGCGGAAGTAGGTTTCATCGGTATGAATCCCCACCCATTTGGTGCGCAACCGACCCGTGAGATATCCACCGACGCCAGATGAAAGCCATTGCACGACCACCAGCCAGACTGCGGTCGACACAGCAAATGTCGTAGCCGACGCGCCGGCACCGGACCACGGCGAAACCATGCTCAGCCCAAGGCCGGAGCCCAACAACAGGAGCATGACTGTCAGGGTCGAAGCGGCGAAGGCGCCGGCAATGATTGGCCCCCAGTTCACTGCTGAAGATGAGGATTCTGTCGGTGCAGAGGCCTCGGAAGTCGCAAGTGTTGCCTCCATCTGAGCCTCCTACCGCGCAAACAGCATGATGAGAATGATGATCGGAATGGGAATGCCGAGCAGCCAGAGCAAGATACCGCGGCCCATAGAAGCCTCCTGTGGGTTAGTGTGTGATGAACTAACAATGTCGCTGCAGGTCTTCTGTTCCGTTGGCGGTAAGCCGGGTCATTTACAGGCGGCAAAGGCCTTCATGCCCTTCCTGATCGCCCTGCGCGCCTCGTCGGCATTCTGCCATCCCTTGAACTTGATGGTCTTGCCCGTCCCCAGCACGGACGACAGGAAGAACTGCTCGATTTCGCGCCGCAGGTCATCTGGCACACGATCCGCCGCAACCGGTTCGGCAGCATCTTCCCTATGTGGAGAGAAGACATAGCGGTCGTTGCGCAAGGGCTCGCCACCGGAGTCTTTCTGCTTGACACGCAATGCACCCAACAGGTCGCATTTGATGACGATGCCAGGAGCGGAAGCCGCCTGGTGGATGACCAGCCCGTCGAGGGGATCGCCATCATCGCCCAAGGTGGAAGGGATAAAGCCCCAGTCGTAGGGATAAGTCATCCCGACCGGTAAGGGGCGGACATAACCGAAGGTCCGGGTTGCGCGATCGTAGGCGATTTTCGCCTCCGCACCACGCGGTGTTTCAATCACTACTCTGACAAGCCCATTCGTCGTGGTTGGCAGCTTCAGATAATCGGGCATTGCGATGCTCTATCGCGGGGGGTTGCTCCGGTTGGAACTTCAAGACGCGACGAATGTTCCGAAGGGCAGCGCGAGCCCAGCCGCAGTCCGACGCGTTGGGGCGAATGGGCGCTCAGGCGCCGAGCGGGCTCATCGCCGAGCCGGCTGCGTGCTGCCGCGGAACCAAAATTCCCGCAGTCGCTTTTACCGAATACGCGGCTGCCGGGCCGAGCGGACGGTGGAGACATACGTGGCGCTTGAAGGTGCGGCGCGTGCGAATATCGGCATTCGCATCATGATAGTCACTGTGGTGGCGGTGCCGCTGCTCTTCGCGCTGAGCGGCCTTGTCATTCGCTATGCGGCTTTTGCCTCAGTATCGTCGGATACAGGTTTTGCGGCCTATGCTCAGGCGCTCTGCAGGTGGGACTGCGCCTGGTATGTCGACATCTCCGAAAAGGGCTATGAGCGCTTCCCAATTCCGAACGCAAGCAATGTCGGGCGCTGGGGCTTCTTCCCGCTCTATCCGCTTCTAGTGGCGGCGATCCGATCCGTCTTGCCCTTCCCCACGATCCTGATCGCGACGATCACGTCGCTGGCGTTGAGCTACGCAGCCTGCCTCGTGGCATGGCCGCTCGTGGGGAAGAACATGCGCGCCTACGTGCTCTATTGCGCCTTCCTGCTCAGTGGCCCGTTCTCGTTCCATTTCACCACTTTCCTCAGCGAACCGCTCTTCGTGCTGCTTACCTCGTGCGTCTTCCTAGCGCTCAAGCGCTCCAACTATCTCGCCGCCGGGGTGGCCTCGGCGCTTCTGTCGGCAACGCGGCTCGTTGGCGTGCTAGCCGTGTTCGCCACCGTCATCCACATGTACGAGGAGTATCGCGCGAAGGGCGGTTCGATCGTCGCCTTTCCTCGCTGGCTGCTCGGCCGGCCGGACCTTCTGGTCGCCATCTTCATCTCGCCCGCCGGTTTGTTCGCCTACATGCTCTTTCTCTATCTCACGGTCGGGGACGGCTTTGCCTTCCTCCACATCCAGCGCGCTTTCGGGCGCGTGGCGGGCAATCCGCTGCTGTTCCTGTGGGACGGCCTGTCCTACCATGCCGGCTGGCTGCCCACGGCGCCGCAATGGAGCGCAATGACGGCAATTGCCGGCCTGGCGCTCTGCTTGGTGCTCGGGGCTCGCAGGCAATATGGCGCGGCCCTTTTCTGCGCCGTCAGCATCATCTTGCCGTTGACCACGAACCTGGCCTCGATGGTCAGATACGTCGTCGGGCTCGCGCCGCTGGCGATGCTGGTAGCCGTCTTGCTGTCAGCGTCGAAGCTGACCTTCGTCGGGGCCTTGGCGCTGTTCCTCGCCGCCTGCTACTTCATGACGGTGGCGTGGATCGGAGGCTATCTTGCCTTGGTCTGAAGCGCTGCGATCCCCTAGGTCCGCTGTATCACTTGGCGGTTACGGTCTGGCGGCCGCCCTTGCCTTGTCCGAGCTCGCCATCCTCACGCTTGCCCTCAATCCCGACGTCAACGGCGACTACCGCGCCTATTACATCGACCGCACGACGACGTGCCTCAACCGCGACGCGATCGGCAGCTACACGCCGGGCAGGACAATATCGTTCCGGTCCGATGGCGCCAGACAGACCTCGGATATGAGGGTTTGCGGCTGGTCGGGTCCGGTGGCGGACGGCACCCATTCGCTAGGCGAGTCCTCGCGCCTTCGCCTGGCGCTGCCCCCCGTCCGTGGCGGCCTTCTGGCCACGCTGCAGGTGGCCGCCGTCATCCGCCCTCCCCAACTCACACAGAGGATCGTCATATCGGCAAATGGCGTAAGGCTGCATCCGGCGACAGTTTCGGGCGCGGCACCGATGACGGTGGCTTTCGTCATTCCCCAGGCAGCCCTGGCCGACACCGGCAGGCTGGATTTGTTCTTCGACTATCCCGACGGCATCGCGCAGAGTCCGGCGGCAAGCAACATATACAACCGGTCGATCAAGCTGATCTCGTTTCGGCTGGATGCGCTCTAGGCGCAAGCGACATTCACCTAGGACGGTTCGCCCCTTCGGTCGGCTCCCGCCCGGCAAAGACCCAGCGGTCGAGCACGATAAGATTGAGCGCCGGGATGATCAGGCAGGTCAGCAGTATGGGGACGAAAAGCGGCAGGCCGAGCATCACCGTGAAGAGCTTGGGCGCAGCATAGGCGACGCCGAGGCCGGTCGCCGTCAGCAGCAGGAAACGTGGGGCTTCCGAGCGATGCGATCCGGCCGACATGAAGCTGAAGGACTTGTGCGCCAGATAGGAAAACAGTGCCGCTGCTGCATAAGCGGCGAGCGAAGCCTGCACCGGCGTGAAGCCGAGGTCCGCCCGGGCGAAGACCGCAGCCAGGACAGCGTAGAGAATCGTCGCGGCGATGCCGACCGATCCGAAGCGCGCCAGGAATTTCACGCCAGCGGTGAAGCGGTGCTCAGGCATAAGCGACACACGCGTACTGTGCTCCGAGCGGCAGGGCTGCGAGCGCGCGCTCGACTTTCCTGGCAAAGGGTCTTGCTGAAGGCAGCAACAGGAAATGCTCGGACCGGATATTTCTGAAGTCTGCTTCTCGAAACAGCGATGCCGCCTTGCGGGTGCCAAGCAGGACGGCGTCCTTATCGAACGGGCAGCGGAGCACCGCCATGCGCGTCAGCGGATTGAAGGGATTGTGCTCGATGATGCAGGCAACGCCGCCCCGCCGCAGCACACGCCTCATCTCGCGGAAAAAATTGAGCCAGGATGTGGGCGGCACATGATGGACGACACAGCTGGCGAAGGCCAAGTCGAAGGCGCCGCTCTCATAAGGCAGGCTACCGTGGGTGCAGGCGCTGTAGCCGACATGCGGATTGTCGCGCGCGGCGCGCGCCAGTGAATCCCGCGAAACATCGCAACCCTCGAGGCGATCGAAGGCGCCTTCGAGATAGGGATGGAGCGCGCCGATGCCGCAACCCACATCGAGCGCACGCACCTCCGCCCCACCTGCGCGAAGGTGCCGCTCGACGACCACGCGCCGCAAAAGGTCGGCCTTGGCTGCGAGGAAGAAATCATGCTGAAGGCCTGAGAACCGAATCGAGCCTTCGACCACATCGCGGTAACTGGTGTTATAGCTGTCGAAGTGTTCGGACATCGGCCGCAACCCCGTTCTCTGCCTTGCGAAACGAGGTGCGCCGGTCACCGGAAGCGACGCGCACCGTGCGGCCGAAGCCGTTCAGCCTGTCGACCACGTAGAGGGGACGGCGTTTGACCTCGGCGTGGATGCTGCCGACGTAAAGCCCGACAACGCCGGTCATGAAAAGGTTGATGCCGCAGAGCAGCGACACGACGACCACGGTCGACGTCCAGCCGGCGAGGACGCCCGCTTCAAAGAGCCATGCAAAGATGGCGTAAGCGCCGAAAAGGACGGCCAGGGCGGAAACGACCAATCCCGCCCAAAGCGCCAGACGCAGCGGTTTTTCCGAGAAGCTGATGATGCCGTGGACCGCAAGATGCACCATCTTCCAGAACGGGTATTTGGTCTCGCCCAGCGTGCGCGCCGGTCGCTCGAACGACACAGCCGCCTGCTTGAATCCCATCCAACCGAACATGCCTCTGACGAAGCGGTCGTGCTCGGGCATGCGCTTGAAGGTCTCCAGCGCCTTGCGGCCGACCAGGCGGAAGTCGCCGACATCGCGGGGAATCTCGACCGGCGTCATCTTCTCCAAAACGCGGTAGAAGAGGCTCGCGGACATACGCTTGAACCAGGATTCGCCCTCGCGCCTGGTGCGCCTTGCATAGACGATCTCGAAGCCTTCCTTCCACTTCGCCACGAGGTCGAGCACGACCTCCGGCGGATCCTGCAGGTCGGCATCCATGACGATGATGGCCTCGCCCGCCGCCGCCTCCATCCCGGCCGTGATGGCGATCTGGTGTCCGAAGTTGCGGGAAAGCTCGATCAGCCGGAAGCTCGGCTCGGCAGCGACCATGCGCCGAAGGTATTTCACGCTTCCGTCGTGGCTTCCATCGTCGACGAAGATGACCTCCGCCTCTGAGTCCAGCTGACCCACCAGCAGGCTTATTCGCTCGACCAGCCGGGGCAGCACCTCCTCCTCATTGTAGATCGGCAGCACCAATGAGTAGCGCGGGGACTGCGCGTTTGCGCGCGTCCGAATGCCGTGCATCACAGCGTCTCGCATGCGGTTGAAAATGGAACACCCGCCACAAAGTTCCCTAGGTCCATCAGAAATCGCTAATTTGCCAGCCTTCTGGGATCAGCCAATGATGCAACCGGCCAGCCCTCCCCTGCGGCGCTCGAATAATCGCCTCGTAACACTGCCTATTTCTTCATCTATTTCGCGGATCCGAAACTCGACAAAGGCGGCGCCCATGAGCTGCTACGCCATTTCGGTCAGGAGTTGCGCGGGGCGCGTCTCGCGCATGTCGAGCTTTGCGGTGATCTTGAAGACCCGTGCCTGGCAGGCGCCACCATGAGGACGTGCCGTAGAGGTCTGCCGAGGCCGCTTCGTGGGCATCCATTCGGAACCTTCGAGCAGAGCCGCCCGGACTGCAAAGCGATCGCGGATCGACGTGCCAGATCAACGAAAGGGGCATATCACCGGGGGTGGCTTGCCCCGCTCAGGTCTCGCGGGAACCTGCGGCCCAATCGAAAGTTCTTGGTGATGGCAAATCACCCAATCACGAGCGTGCTCACCTCGATCGGCACCTTAACCTCTCGTCCAGTCGCCTTCCTGGTGTTGCTGGTTTATTCCATTCTTTGGATGGTATTCGATCGGCAAAGTTTGAATTGGCATGGGGCGGCTACTCTCTTCACCTGGGCCATGACGCTGTTCATACAGCGAGCAGAGCATCGCGACACTCAGGCAATCCACGCCAAGCTGGATGAGATGTTGCGATCAAATAGCTCGGCGGCAAACATCACCCGGATTGACGATCAGGAACCTGAAGAAATCGAAAAACATCGCGTTCGCAAACAGCAGGGAGATTGACGTGCGGCCTTCCGGTCTCGTGGCGTTTCTGGCAGGCGGGAAAGCGATCGGGCCCAACGGAGGGTTCGCACGCTTGCTCACGTTTCTGAGCTATGTGGCCGTTGCGTTGATCGCTGTTTTGCTCACGTTGCTTGTCATAAACCTGATCCCTGAACCCCGCGTTTTGCGAGCCATCGTGCCTCACCGTTTCGACGCCTCAGACCCCCAGTTTCACACGAGCATGAGCGGGTATTCGCAAGGGCAGCTTTCCAATTCGAACGCAGTGCAAACCTTGGTCAACGGAGATGAGATCTTTCCTTCAATGTTGCAGGCGATCGATGCGGCCAGGTCCACCATTGATATGGAGACCTATATCTACTGGTCGGGTGCCGTCGGCTACAGGTTCGCGACGGCGTTGGCCGCTAAAGCCAGAGATGGAGTTGAAGTCCGTGTGCTCGTTGACTGGGTCGGAAGCCTTCCATTCGATGAAGACCTGATCCGAATCATGACAAGAGCCGGCGTTGCGTTCGAACGCTATCGGCCCGTCTATTGGTATACGTTGGACCGGGTAAACAATCGGACGCATCGCAAATTGCTCATTGTCGATGGGCGCGTCGCATTTACCGGCGGCGTCGGCATTGCAGATAACTGGCTTGGCAACGCCCGCAACCCCAATGAATGGCGTGATACGCACTACCGGGTAGAAGGATCAGTGGTCTCTGCTTTTCAGGCGGCGTTCGCGGAAAATTGGCTGGAAACAACCGGAGAGACCCTGCAGGGTGAGAAATTCTACCTTCCACCGCAACCCGCAGGTGCGCTGAGCGCTCAGCTGATACTCTCTTCGCAGCCCAATGGCTCAGAGAACATGCAACTGATGATGTTGGCGGCCATTGCTGCCGCCAAGGATCATTTGCGTATCGGAATGGCCTATTTCGTGCCGGACGACATCGCCCTCCAGCAGATTTTGGATGCCAGGAGGCGCGGGGTATCGGTAGACGTCATTGTGCCCAGTTCGCTGACGGATGTGCCGCTGGCTCGAAATAGCTCGCGCTACTTCTGGGGCGACTTGCTCCGAGCGGGTGTGCGGATCTTCGAGTTTCAGCCTACCATGTATCATCCCAAGCTCTTGATCGTTGACGACGTCTGGGCAAGCTTTGGTTCTGCCAATTTGGACGAGCGCTCTTTGCGGCTAAATGACGAAGCCACGCTGAACGTCTACGGAAAGGATTTCGCAAGGACGCAGATCGACTTGTTCAACCAGGATCTTCAGCGATCAAGGCAAGTCAGTTTGGATGAATGGGAAGCGCGTCCCCTGACCGAAAAGATCACGGACTGGTTTGCCAGTCGGCTACGCTCTCAACTTTGAGGGACGTCGTGATCCCTGCCCCTGCGCATATTGAACATGGCCGGATGGGAAACTCGTCGGCGCCTTCTCGACCAACACCGGCACAGCGGCGCCCCCTTTGCAGGCGCGTGCGCGATTGTTCGCGCTCTACCCGCCGGTTTGGTGGAGGCGGATCGTCTTTGCTGGAACGCTACGCCGTCCTGAGCATTGCATGGGGACAGGAGATTTCCCATGCCCACTTTCCGCTTTGAGACGGTCCAATTCGGCAAGACCAAGATAGTAGAGGAAGAGCTCTCCAGCGCCGATTTGGCCAGCCCGAGAGCGCTGGAAATGGCTCACGCCGCACTCGTCGCCGAGGACCCCGCCGGCGCTGCCCAATCGGGCTCGATCATCAAGGTTTACGATGCGGCAGGCTATCTGGTGGCGACCGTCAATTTCTCCGATCTAGTGCGTGACACTTCCGGACCGCGATCCTCCAGCAGCAAGGCACCTATCGAAGAGCCCGGTGTCATGGGTTCTGGTTGAGCAATCTCGAAGCACATCCCAAGTCAGCAAACCTTGCTGAGGTCGCGAGTCTGTTTTCTGCGTTCCATGCTGCGGGCGTTTCGGCGAGCAACTCTCAGTTCGGGAAGTGTCGGTTGCCACCAACCCCTCGAACGTTTGTCCGCTTTTGGCGCACTGCGAGCTGGCCATGTGGCGATCAGTTCGGACAGCGTGGCCGAACGCCACCTTCCCCAAATGTAGCTCGCGTTTGCGCACGCCGCGTTTGGATAGGAGGCGGTCAAATCTTCCGCCTCGACGAGTTTACCGGACACTTCGCTGAAAACGACAATGCCATATTCTTCTGTCGCAACTGGCTTGCCAACGGGCGGTAAGTGTTCAGCTGGAAGTGGATAGCGATGACGGCGGCGTTCGGCATTCCGCAGTTGAGCGGCCTTGTAAGCATCAGAGCTTTTGGCAGACTCTCGTCGTCGTTTCCTTTCTTCCGGTTCCGCCTGTTGGGCGGCCTTTTCGATTCTGGGCCAACAGCGTCGTAGCTCTTCAAAAGAACGGAACGGCACTCGCCAGGTCCGTAATTCCTCGTCCCAACTGGCCCGGGGAACCGTTCGCAGTTCCTCGATCACCGTCTTCGAATACGGCGTTCGAATACGGAGGTCGTCGGACACCTCCAGGTATGGGCTTGATATTGGATCAAAGGCGAAGGCGTCGCGTCCCTTGCTGTCGCCGTGAAACGCCAGCATTGCTGCCTCTTTTTCCAGCCAACGGTCGATCCGGCCGGCGGCCGTCTTTCCAGGGACGAACCAGCTCTTGCGCTCGTCGCTCCACCTCGCTCGCGGAAAAACCTGTCGGAACCGTTCGACGGCCATCCTGTCGAAGGGAAAGCGCGCTTCGGCACCAGGAGTACGCGGCTTTTGTGGCATGGGACCAGGTCCGATTTTTCCGCTTCCTGCGGGATCACGGTTCCATGCATTGAACGCTTGGCCGAGCCAGTAGGTTCACGAACTTCAAGCGATCCTGCGGCACGAGGACAAGTGTCGCCGCGCGAATGGAAGCTCTGCGAAGCGCGGTGAAACCTTCCCCACATTCGGCGGTTAACTCAGAAAGGTGAGACCATGCCGAGACGCGATGAAACAGGGACAGCGCCCATGCGGCCGAGAAAACCTCGTTCTCGGCCGCTGAAAGGCGAGGAAGCAGAGGTGAAACATATTGTGGAAACCCAGAATGTGTCGCCAGCCCAAGCGCGAGAACTTGTGCGCCGGTATGGACACGATTGGCGCAAGATCGATGAAGCCGCCAAATCCTATAAGGACGAAAAATGAGCTTCCCGTTCTCGAGATGACAGTCTCATGGTCCAGATGGTAGAGTTCGAATGACGCGCATCGCAACGTTCATCTGAATGGCGTCAACGGCCGGCTACCGTTCTTCTGGAGTGACTGGGTCAAACCAAGTATGACGTCCTTTGCCTTCAGGAGTTGAAGACAGCAGACGTCAAGTTTCCTGTCGATGCGATCAGAAGGGCGCGCTACGGCGCGATCTGGCACGCCAAAAGTGTCAAGCATCCAAACGGATTTGGTCGCCTCGCCGCTGACGTTCTTAGGCTCACTCTTTGACGTAAGCGCCTGGTTGGCGACCTGTCTTGGGCGCCTTTGCGTCTTTTGAATGTTCCGAGATCGCAGGGCCGGCTCCAGATGTCTTTTCTGTTGCTGGGCTCGGGGTCGCCTGTTTCCCTGGATTCTGGCGGGCGGACCGATGGGAGCTGTCGTCCCCTTGCCCGGTTGGCCTCGTTAGGCCGATCCCGCCCGGCGGCTTTTTGTTGCCCGCCGCCTCTTGCGCGAAATCATCCGATGGATCGGCGTCTTTCGACGCCGGATATTTCCTGGCACCCGTCTCGCGACGGTTTTCATCGCCTGTCATAGCTCATTGCTCCTGAAGATCATGAGGATCAACCCCCTGATCAGCGGCAAGTTCCCTCATGCCGACTTGCGAGTTGCCTTTGCCTTGGAGCCTTCTTTGATGCCTTCCTTGGCAAGGCTCTTGCGCAGCACCGACGCGAGGTCGACGACGTTCTCTTTGGGCCTTGGTGCCGGTTTCGGCGGCTTCTTGCCCTTGCGCTTTGCGTCGATCATTGCAACGAGCGCATCCTCGTAGGTGTCCTCAAATTTCGATGGATCGAATTTGGTCACCTTCTTGTCGATCAGCAGGCCGGCGATCTCGAGCAGGTCCTGATCATACTTAGGACTCTTCAGATCGTCGAAGACGGTCTTTTCCGGGATCATTTCGTCATGGGTGCGCAGCTCGGTGAGCAGCATGCCTTTGCCGAAGGGTTGAATCACCACTTCCCGCCCGCGCTGGTAAAGCACCACACAGGATCTGGCCGCTACGCGCTTTTTTGCCATGGCCTCTCGCAGCACCGAAAACGCTTCGACAGCCGCGCCATCGGCAGGGATGACGTAGTAAGGTTTTTCCAAATAACGCGTGTCGATGTCGTCGAGAGCAACGAATTCCTCGACCTCCAGGGTGTGGGCGGACGTCAGCTTGAGCTTTTTGATGTCGTCGGGCGGGACTTCGATGAATTCCCCCTTTTCGACCTCGTATCCCTTCGTCTGGTCTTCTGCCTCGACGATGTCGCCGGTCTCCTCATCGACGTAGGCGCTCTTTACCGGAAGACCGTCCTTCCTGTTCAGAATCTTGAAATGGATTTTCGAGGCTTCACTGGTCGCCCCGACCAGCTTCACGCCACAGGAGACCGAACCAACTTTCAGGAAGCCTTTCCAAACTGCCCGCGGCGCCGTCATGGTCGTTGCCTCGCTTTTCTGGAGTTCTACCGAAATACTCAGGAGCCGGAGATGTTCCAAACGGCAGGTTCGACCTGGCAGTCGCGCGAGGACATCGAGCGAAACGCGGAAATGAAACCTGTGTACCGACAATTCATCGGCGGACTCAGCTCAGCAGCCTTCTGCCTTCAGGGATCGCACCATGCGGACCACAACCGGATCGTAGGGGATTTTTTCGGATTTGCTGTAGTTGATGGTGAAGAGCGCGGCACGGTCATCGCAGATGGCAATGGCACGGACATATCGGATTTGGCCATTGTTGATGCCCGAGTAACTGGCCCATCGGGGCGTGACGCGTCGATACGTCAGCTTCCAGCCGGCCTTTTCGTCCTCGACCATGCGATGCTTGATCTCGGCCCGAAAACTGGCCTTGCCGAGCCTGGCACCCCACACGGCGAGGAAGGCTTCGTTTGCGCCCCGAAAAGCCGCGCCCTGGTCCGAACGTTGGGTCAAGACAAAGCCCGGCGGCACATCGAATGTGAAGCCAAACTGCCTGACGCCGAAAGGCTGCCACGCTTGCGCCTGAAGAAGCGTGCTGAAAAACAGGATCGATACGAGGCTCAGCAAGAAACGTGTCATTGGCGTGATTTAGCGCTTCCTCAGATAGCGTCCAGACTGAACAAGGCCGCCGACAAAGAAAAAGAACTGCCAATTTTGCGCGCCGCGGAGGGCTTGCACATAAGAGCATCGTCGATCTGCTGATATCGCCGCAATGCGATCATTGCCGATCGACGCACGCGCTACATGAGACGCTGTTGAAGACGGTTCGGGATCTCTCAGGGTTGAGCGATAGCCCGGTCTGCTTTTCATCTTGTGACACAGGATTCGGGCAGGCCGGGCCATACACCAGCATTGAGGGTTGCCGGAGCCCGTTACACTGCGCGTTGTCTGGCCACGTCGCAAGGTATGCCTTTGAGGAGGGTGGCCCCGCGCTCGCCTAAGCCGGCTAGAATCCATGAGGAAGTGACCACCGCCTTGCCTTGGATGGTCAGCGGCAATCACGGCTGCGGCGGCGGAGCGCTCGCCTAGGCTGCCGGGAGGTCACCCATGCTGTCCAAACCCTTCGAAAAGTCGGCCGCATTTGGGTCGTACTGGGCTTTCCCCGTCAACTCAACACGGTCGCCAGCGATTCGTGCGGCAACAGCCCGGAACAGAAAGCGGCTTCGCGCTTGCAAGGCCGCGTTGGTGGGAGATGTCGATTCTGAACCCGCGAGAGGCATTTTCGTTGCCTTTGCCCATCTTTAATGAGGCAGAGACGGCCCACGCCGCCTCATTCCCAACCTCCTCGCGAAAATCCCGCAGTGAGGCATGCCGCAGGTCTTCCTCGCCGCGCAAAGCTTCATACGGCCGATCAGCTGCGTCGCCGCCGCTTCGTACCCTTGGGCGGGGTCATGCTCCTTGACGCGCTGCCCCAGCCTTTCCGTTCGCGCCCTTTTTCAAGGCGATGAAGCCGCTCCCGACATAGCGCCCGGTGCTGCGCTCGGCCATTAGGGGGCGAATGCTGAAACCGGAACCGGGCCCTTAGGCAACGCGTTCATCCGCAGTTGTGTAGGTCCAGTGATGAGTGAGCTTATCAGAGTTATCTGGGAAGAGGTGGCGGATCTGCTCCCAGCGCTGACCAATCGGAAAAGAAGCCAAGCCGATGCCATACCGGTCGATGCTCCAGACTTCCCACATGACCTCGAGCCGGTGATCCGGTCGCCTTTAAATGCGGGACCAACCCAATAAGTGGCCGGGCTGTCGTAGGTCAATCATTTCGATACCAATCACGAAATATTTCCGCCGGAACAGAGCGCGATGGCCGCAGTTGAGTATGGTTAGGAAAATCTTACCAAGACAGGAGAATGACATGGCCAACCAAGGCGGAAGTCGCAAACAGCATGAGAAGACAGGACAGAGCCGGAAATCCGCCGACGATCAGGATCAGCGTCGCGGCAGCGGTCAGCAGCAGGCCGACGACAAGCAACGCGGCGGCCAACAGCGCGGCGGCGGCGGCAACTTTGCTGACGACCGCGAGAAGGCTTCGGAAGCCGGTCGCAAAGGTGGTCAGTCCTGATAGAGGAAGCGGCGCTCTGAGGCGCCGCTTTTCTTAGTCATTCAGAAGGAGAAAGCGCGATGCCGATGAAATCGGAAAAGGGATTGGAAACGCTGTTCGTGGAGGGCCTGAAGGATCTCTACTACGCGGAAAAAAAGATTCTGAAGACATTGCCGAAGCTCGCAAAGGCAGCGGAATCCGAGCAGGTGAGTGCTGCCTTCGAGAAACACCGGATGGAAACAGAACGCCAGGTAGAACGGCTCGAACAGGTGTTTG